>LKND01000036.1 GCA_001564275.1 Natrialbaceae archaeon Tc-Br11_E2g14
ACAACCGGACAACTCAGCAGCTAGTACCAACCTTTATAACCCTTAAATACGTCTTTTTAAACGACTTATGACGGATCCGAAGGACACCATCAACATCGAAAACGTGGTGGCGTCGACCGGCATCGGGCAGGAACTCGACCTCCAGAGTGTCGCTATGGACCTCGAGGGGGCCGACTACGACCCCGAGCAGTTCCCCGGTCTCGTCTACCGAACCCAGAATCCCAAATCCGCCGCGCTGATCTTCCGATCGGGGAAGATCGTCTGTACGGGGGCCAAGAGCACCGACGACGTCCACGAGAGTCTCCGGATCGTCTTCGATAAGCTTCGTGAGCTCCAGATCCAGGTCAACGAGGACCCCGAGATCGTCGTCCAGAACATCGTCACGAGCGCCGACCTGGGGCGTAACCTCAACCTGAACGCCATCGCGATCGGGCTGGGTCTCGAGAACATCGAGTACGAGCCCGAGCAGTTCCCCGGCCTGGTCTACCGGCTGGACGAACCCGAAGTCGTGGCCCTGCTGTTTGGCTCCGGGAAGCTCGTCATCACCGGTGGGAAGCAACCGGTCGACGCCGAACACGCCGTCGACAAGATCGTCTCGCGACTCGAGGACCTCGGCCTGCTCGAGTAAGCCATCAACGGTTTTGAGGTAGACGGCACCGTAGAATACAACTGCAGTAGTACGGATATCGTCGTCTCACTCGTCTCGAGCATATCGAAACGGCTAGAACGGGAGCTTGCCAGCACGACTCGCTACACCCAAAGGCCCCCAGTGCCTAGCGTCGGGCATGACTGCACTCGAGACCGCCCTCGTGCCCGTCGCCACGGCGACACTCGAGGCCGCCCCGACGCTCGTGCCGGCCCAGGTGACCGGTGGGGAGATCGATCCGGCCGGTGGTGGCCCGCTGGCCTACGTGGGGACGTTCATCGTGGCGGCCATCTTCTACAGCGTGACCCTGCACATCGCCGCCCGGTACGTGCTGGGGACGGTGCGGCTGAAGCGGGCGTTCACCGTCGGCCCACTGCTCGCGTTCGCCTCGATCCTGCTCCAGCAGTGGGGGCCCCTGATCGTCGTGCCCTTCCTGGTGGCGATGGCCTACACGGCAATTCTGGTCGTCTACGACCTGAGTTACAAACTCGCCGTGTTGGTGACGGTCATCTACTACACGGTGGCGTTTCTGGTGGGCTTTACCGTGTTCAACCTCGTCACGCTGCTGGGGACCGCACCGGGGTAGGTCTTAAGGGCGGTGGCCAAACGCCCGAGGATGTAGGGGGTCTCGAAACCGACGGAGGAGGGGACTCGAGACCCGCTCGCGACGACTCGAGATCTTCGATCGATAATTGAGTCACTGACAGCTCTCCTGTTTTAGTGACTGCTATCGCTCGAGGGCGAAACGGTCCGAGGTACCAGCAGTGATCCACGGTGTGCAGACCACACCTCGTCGTCCCGGCCCCCAATTGAGCGGCCTACTCGTACTCGATCGTCGCCGGCGGCTTGTGGGTCACGTCGTAGACCACGCGAGCGACGTTCTCGTTTTGGCCCGTAATTCTGGACTGGATTCGCTGCAGCGTCTCCCAGTCGAGTTCCTGCGCGCGGGCGGTCATCCCGTCTCGAGAGTCCACTGACCGGACGGAGACGACCCAGCCGTGAACGCGGTTGTCGCCCTTGACCCCGGTGGCCTTGCCGATGACCGCCGCCAGCGCCTGCCAGGGCTCGTATTCCTCGAGTTCCGCCTCGACGACGTGGCAGGCGTCGCGGGCGACCGCGAGTTTCTCCTCGGTGACCTCGCCGATCACGCGCACGGCCAGGCCGGGACCGGGGAACGGCATTCGCTCGGCGACCAGTTCGTCCAGCCCGAGGTGGCGGGCCACCTCGCGGACCTCGTCCTTGTAGAGATCGCGAACGGGTTCGACGATCCCCTCGAAATCGACGACCTCGGGGAGGCCGCCGACGTTGTGGTGGGACTTGATCCCGCCCTCGCTCTCGATCCGGTCGGGGTAGATGGTCCCCTGGACGAGGTAGTCCGCGTCCGCCTCGAGGGCCTCGCGCTCGAACTCCCGGATGAACTGCTCGCCGATGACTTTGCGTTTTTCCTCGGGATCGGTCACGCCCGCGAGGGCCTCGAGGAAGCGGTCTTTGGCGTCGATGACCCGCAAACTCTCCATGAACGAAAAGGTCTCGCGGATCTGGGCGGTCTCGCCCTTGCGCATGAGACCGGTGTCGACGTAGACCGGCGTCAGGCGGTCGCCGATGGCCTCGTAGGCCAGGGCGGCGGCGACCGATGAGTCAACGCCCCCGGAGAGGGCGATGACGGCGTTTGCGTCGCCGATTTCGTCTTCGATTGCTGCGATTGCCTCGGGTACGAATGTGTCGGTGTCGACCATCAGTGGGTTACCTCGTGTTCGTCGGTTGTTTCGGTGTCGTCGGTTGCTGCGGTGTCGTCCGTCTCCGCCACCTCGAGGACGGCCTCGACCAGGCCCACGAAGGGCGGACTCGGTTCGCCGGGACGGGAGCTGTACTCGGGGTGATACTGGGTGCCGAGGAAGAACGGGTGGTCCTCGAGCTCGAGGATCTCCATGCGGTTGCCGGCGGTCCCCGAGAAGGTCAGGGGTTCGTCGGCGAAGTCCTCGAAGTACTCGGGATTGACCTCGTAGCGGTGACGGTGGCGCTCCTGACAGGAGGTGTCCGCGTAGAGGTCGTACGCGAGCGTCTCGGGTTCGATCACGGTCGTGTGCTCACCGAGGCGCATCGTCCCACCCATGTTCTCGACCTCGTACTGCTCCGGGAGGATATCGATGACGGGATGGGCGGTGTCCTCGTCCATCTCCGCGGAGTGGGCACCCCCGAGGCCCAACACGTTGCGGGCGTACTCGACGACGGCCATCTGGAAGCCCAGACAGAGTCCTAGGAACGGGACGTCGTGTTCCCGAGCGTAGCGGATCGCCTCGATTTTCCCCTCGGTGCCCCGCATCCCGAAGCCGCCGGGGACGATGATCCCGTCGACGCCCGCGAGCTGGCCGTCGTGGCCGTCGGCGAGGTCGTCGGCGAACACCCACTCGACGTCGACCTCGGTGCCGAGTTCGAACCCGGCGTGTTTCAGCGACTCGTGGATCGACATGTAGGCGTCCTCGAGGTCGTACTTACCCACCAGAGCGATCGTCACGTCGTCGGGCTGGTCGGCGGTGACGACCTCGCGCCACTCCCGGGTGCGCTCGGCCGGGGGCAGTGCTTGCTCGGCCAGCTCGAAGTGCTCGAGGACGTACTCGTCTAACCCCTCCTCCTCGACGACGAGGGGGACGTGGTAGACGTCCTCGACGTCGGGGTTCGAGAACACCGCCTCGGTCTCGATGTCACAGAACAGCGCGATCTTCTCTTTGGTTTCGGGCTCGAGTCTGTCGTCCGAACGGCCGACGATCACGTCGGGCTGGAGTCCGATCGATCGCACCTCCTTGACGGAGTGTTGGGTCGGCTTCGTCTTTTGCTCGCCGTTTTTCGAGTACGGGACGAGGGTGACGTGGACGAACAGGACGTTCTCCTCGGGTTCCTCGTGGGCGAACTGGCGCAGAGCCTCGAGATAGGGCATCCCCTCGATGTCACCCACGGTGCCACCGACCTCGACGATGCAGACGTCGGTGCCGTCGGCGGCCTCCCGAATGCGTCGCTTGATGTCGTCGGTGATGTGTGGGATGATCTGGACCGTCTTGCCCAGGTAGTCGCCGGCGCGTTCGGCCTCGATGACGTGTTGGTAGGTCTTGCCCGTCGTCACGTTGTGATCGGAGGTCATGTCGATCCCGAGGAAGCGCTCGTAGTTCCCCAGGTCGAGGTCGACCTCGCCGCCGTCTTTGAGGACGTAGACTTCCCCGTGCTGGTAGGGGTTCATCGTCCCCGCGTCGACGTTGAGGTACGGATCGATCTTGACGGCGGTGACGTCGAAGCCCGCGTTCTTCAGGAGCCGGCCGGTGCTCGCGGCCGTGATTCCCTTCCCGAGGCCCGACATCACCCCGCCGGTGACGAAGATGAACTTACTCCCGAGCGAGGAGTCGTAGTGGGTGTCCGGTTCCGTCGGCATACTGACTGTGTGAGTGAGGAGGTCAAAACGATTTCGGGACTGGCCTGGCGCGTCAGGCAGTGGCAGGCAGACCGAAGGGTCGGGCCGCCGTTTCGATTACAGTTCCAACCGAACTCGCACGCACCGATCGCGACCGGATACCGACAACGCACGCACCGATCCGGTGGACAGTATATGTGACTGGGCCACACAGGGATCGGCATGGCAAGCACCGACGGTACACCCAAACCTGCCGACGACCCCGACCTCATCGTCACCATCGACGATCGCCGCCTCGAGGCCGACTGGGCCCCAGACGCTCCCCAAACACGGACTGCCATCGCCGACGCCCTCCCGCTCGCGGGCGAGGCCACCCGCTGGGGCGCGGAGCTGTACGTCTCGGTTCCCGTGGACGCCCCACCGGAAAACGCCCGTACTGACGTCGAGGAGGGGGCGCTGGCCTTCTGGCCCGCGGGGAACGCCTGTTGTCTGTTCTGGGGACCGACGCCCGCGAGCGAGAGCGAGGAACCGCGGGCCGCCTCGCCGGTCAGTGTCTTCGCCCACGTCCGGGACGTCTCCCCGCTCGCCGACCTCGACCCCGGCGCTGGCGCGCGGCTGACGCTCGAGCGTCTCGAGTGAAATAACGGGGACGAAACCAAGGCTCCAATACCAATAGTATTGCACTACGAGTTTCGAAGTATGGTCGAACAGGACGCGAGTAGTCCAGTCGAGCGCCGCTACGGCCGCTCGTCGCCCTCGAGCGCCACGGCCACCGCGTCGACGAGCGTCTCGGGCATTGCGGTGCGTTCGGCCGCGAACACCCCCACGACTCCACAGAACACGCCCACGATGAAGGCGTCGGCGGCGAAGACGACGGGGATCTCGAGGACGAGCAGCGCCGTCAGGCCGAAGGGGAGGGTGAGGACGGCGAGACCGAACACGGCGAGCACGAGCGTTTCCCGCGTGCTCGCGCCCATGAGCCCACGAGCGAGCCACGCAAACGGGCCGAAGATGGCGACCGACCCGAGGGTGGCCCCACCGAGGAGCGCCCACGGGAACGGGTCACTTCCCTGGAGTGACCAGGCGCTCCGGGCGACGATGGCGAGGACCACCACGAGCGCCAGGAGACCGCGCCAGTCGTCGGTCCACACACCCCAGGGCTCGCCGAGTCGCGCGTCGGGTGTCCCCTCAGGCATCCTCCTCGAGTAAGCCGAGGTCCTCCACGACGAGATCGGCCAGCTGTTCTTTGAGCACGGGGTCGACCTCGGCGACCGGTTCGCCGTCGTGGACGTCCTCGTTGTGCCGTTCGATGGCGTCGGCGAGATCCGACAGCGGGACGCGGGTCCTGGTTTCGCAGGCGTCACAGTGTACGGGTACGCCGGTGTCGTCCTCGGAGTCGGTCATCGTCCCAATCCTCGCAGGCCGGGGTCAAAGTCGTATCGTCCCCAGGGTGCTTTCCGGTCTCGTCGAGAGGGTGACGTCCCCCGGGCGAGCGGAAGCGTCCACCGAGATGCCTGCAGCGAACGCGGAGAGGCTACAGTAACAGGTGAACCGATTTACACACCCTCACAGCGAGTCGCCTCAGAACCGGTCTGGCACCGGTTCTGTGCCACGGTCTCGTGAGGGTGTGTGCACTGACGTTCAGTGGCTACTGTAGAGAACGGACCCACCGTCGGGGCTGAGGCCCCGCTCGAGTGACGGTCGCCCGCTCGAGGCCGCCGCTGTCGTGTGTGGTTCCTGGGGGCGGTGTCTGCCCTTCCCCCTGGGAAACGGACTCGCCCGTGGTGTGCGAGCACCGCTTCCCGGCCATCCAGAGTCCACCGTCCTCTTCAGCGACTCGCCGATCCAACGACTCACTCATCCGCCGAATCGCCCGGGGCGCGCTGGCAAGCCGTCCAGCAGTGTGGGGCCGGTCGGCGACGCCGCGCGAGGGGCGAGCAGCGTGAGCGAGTCGGTTGGGACGGGGAGGATCCGGGTGGGCCTTTCGAAGAGACCGCCAGGGGTCCGACGAAGTGAGGTAACACCACCGTTAGCACAACGGTTTGACCCTCGAGACCCAATGCACAGCCATGACCGACGAGATCCCCGAGATCACCGCAGACCGTCCGGAAAGCCCCATTCGAACCACCGGAACCGACCACATCACCCTGATCGGGTCGAACGAGGCCGACACGATCGAGTACTATCGAGACGTGCTGGGCATGCCCCTCGTCCTCAGGCAACCGAACCTCGACGACCCGAACTCGACGCACCTCTTCTTCGACACCGGCGACGGTCGGATCATCACGTTCTTCGTGGGTGAGGACCGCCAGTCGAATCCGGCACCGCTCCGTCACCAGATCGGCTCCGTCCACCACCTCTCGTTTTCGATCGCCCCCGAACGCTTCGCCGAGACCCGCGAGGCCCTCGAGGAACACGGCTACGGCTACAACGAGTTCGATCGGGGCATCTTCCACTCGCTTTACACCCGCGACAACAACGGCCTGACGATCGAACTCGCCACGGACAAGTTCGACATCCCCGACGACCGCCGCGGGGAGGTCCTGGCGACCACCCAGCGCATCCGCGAGGCAGACGGCTCGGAGTTCGCCGAGGAACCACACATGGAGGCCGCCCTCGAGGAACTGGGCCTCCCGGTCGACAAACACGAGTTGCCGGATGCACCGACGGGCGCGGGTGTCTGATCACTCGACTGTCGGCGCCCAGCCCCCGAAATCACGACGGGAGCCCCTCGACGTCGTACAGTCTGAACTCGTCGTTCGAAACCAGCCGATCGACATCCTCGTCGGCCTCGATCGCCTCGAGGGCCGCCTCGGAGTGATGGAGTTGCCGATAGACCTCGAGTTCGCGGGCCTCGTCGAAGGCGCTCACGGTGAGGTAATAATCGAGCCCGAAGTAGGCTCCGCTGTAGTTCCCGGCCTCGAACTCCTCGACGAGGACGACACCGCCGGCCCCCGCACCAAAGTTCGTCTCGCGAGCCTCGGTGCCGTAGTGGGCGTCGCCAAACCGACTGACACCGTAGCCGTAGCCGGCGTAGAACTGCTCGTCAGCCTGGTGTTCGATCGCCGTTTCGTAGCCGAAGTGCTGGGCCTCGGTGACGTGCTGGGTTGGCTGATAGAGGATCGGTGAGGTGAACACGGTCAGCAGCGCCAGGACGAGACAGGCCGAGAGGAAGACGGCCGCGAGCGCGTTCGAACCGGGTGTGGTGACCGGCCCCCGAAGCCAGCCGAAGCCGTGGGCGAGTGCGACCCCCGCCAGAATCGTCAGGACGACGTAGATGAACCCGACCTGTCGGAACGCCATGGTGGGCGTCCCCAGGAAGTAGACGAGAAACATCCCCGTGAGCGGCACGAGCGCGAGCGACAGGTAGAGGACGAACGACCGCCCCTCGGGATCGAGTCTCGTCCGCCCGAGCCAGGTGAGCAGGATGAAGGTCCCGACGATCACCCCGATGACGGCCGCGACACCGAACATCAACGCGAAGAGCTCGAGGAGGCTGCCCCCGATCTCACCGAGGGATTGCTCACGCTGGTCGACCTCCGAACTGCCGCCGATGTCGGCCGTGAGCAGACCGTACACGAGGCCCGAAACGGCCTCCCTAAAGCGTTCGTTGGCGCTGACCCAGCCGACGAAGGTCGCACTCAACAGCACGCTGGGCGTGAGCATCGACCGATGGGCGGCAATCGGATGCCCATCTCCCCACCGACTGGCGAGGATCTGGACCCCGGCGAAGGCACACACCACCACCGCCACGTTGATCATCTGCTGGGGGTGGAGCAACAGCAGGCCGACGCCGGCGACGAGGAGGGTGAGGAGAAACGGCGAGACGCCGAGTGGCAATCGCTCGAGGGCATCCCGCCGATAGAGGAGGACGATGGCCGCAAAGAGCGCCACGGGGGCGACGAACAGGGCGTTCGAGTTCGTGTGTGGCCCCATGTGAGTCGCGACGTTGTTGATCGGCAACACCATCCAGGAGGCGATGGCAGCGAACCCCGCGGCCGCGTTCGAACCGGTGATGACGCGAGCGATCAGCGGGACGAAGATCACGAACGGGACGAACAGGAGGACGACGCTGATGATGAGCGCGCGCTCCATCGAGACGCCGCCCGCGAGGTGGATCGTCGCGGCAATGGAGTGTAAGCCCGGATAGAGGAGTTCGTGGGGGTGCATGCTCCCCTGGACGAAGTCCCGGACCCAGCCGAGGTGAGTGAGCGCGTCGCCGAAACCCTGGAAGTGGTAGTTCCGGATCACGGGTAGGCTGACGACGCTCGTCACGGCCAGCCCGCCGAGAGCCATCGCGCCACCCTGGTACCAGCCCCGGCAAGCGAGGGTCATGCCGATGGCGATGGCGATGGCACCCCCGAGGCCGACCCAGGTCAGCGTGGGAGTCGCCGCGTAGATCGAGATCTCGTAGCCCGCCGGTGGCGAGCGGTGGGCGGCGGCGATACCCACGGCGACAGCGAAAAAGCCGCCCGCGAGCAGACAGTTCAGCAGCGTCCGCCTCATTCGATCACGCTCCGGATCCGGTGTGTAGACGGCCCGTTGTGATTTTTCACCCGTGATCGCTGGCCCGGTCGGGCGATCACCGACGGCACGTTACGACGATCCGTCGCAATCCCAGCGGCGCACATTGGTGTTGAGTCTCGCCCAGTCCGGGGTTTGTTATAATGGCCCTACCCACGGCGAGGACAGCGTACGGCATCGATACGACCGGACGCAGGGCCTCGAGCGCTCATCACGGCGCCCCAATCGGTTCAGCCGACGGATCGAGGCCAGCGAAGCGTACCCTCTCGAACAGTGTAGCACAGGCCCTCGTGAGCGGAGTATGCGACCGCCCGTGAGCGGAAGGCGAGCCCCCTCGAGGGGGTGGATACGACCCC
Organism: Natrialbaceae archaeon Tc-Br11_E2g14; assembly: GCA_001564275.1. Classification (GTDB taxonomy): domain Archaea; phylum Halobacteriota; class Halobacteria; order Halobacteriales; family Natrialbaceae; genus Natronosalvus. Next base: position 8,927 of record LKND01000036.1, read on the forward strand.
TCGAGAGTGGTGGGCGCGCCATCAACGAAGCAGGGACTGTCCAACCCGCTCTAGGGACCGATTTCTACAGCGATGGACGGGTCAACGATTGTGCCTGTTTTTAATCCCGGCAGTGGTCCCGGCAGACGATCGCGCACTCGCCATGGCAATCCACATCGACCCACCGACTGCGGAGGGCAACACGCTCACCACCCAGGTCTCCCCGACAGGGGCAACCGCTCGGTTCTTTTCCGGAGCGCCACTCGAGGTACAGTACGACGTCGACGTCGGGGCCGTCCCCGAATCGATTCTGGTGATTCCCGCACTCGCACACGTCTGTCCGGTCGCCTGGGCCACCGGCACCGACGTGACCGTCGAGCGCGTCGACGCCGAATTCGCCGCCGCGATCGCCGACGTCAGGACCGCGATGTGTGATATGTACGACTTCCTCGAGGGTGGCGAGGTCCACGCGGGAGCGGTCGTTGGGGCGCAAATGAGTGAGGTCGACACCGACAGAAGCGATGTGGGATCCGACTCGAGGGATGAGAACGGGCCTGCAGGCGTGACCGAGGCCGAGACCACCGGGGACGGCCCCAGCGATCGCGACGGCAATGGGGAGGGCGACGGCGACCATCACCGGGCCGGCCTCCTCTTTACGGGCGGCGTCGATTCGACCTGCTCGTACGTGCGCCACCGCGAAGAAGCACCCACGCTGATCAGCATCCGTGGCTGGACGATCAGCCCCAGCGCCCGGGACGACGACCACTGGCACCACCTCCTCGAGCGCACGAACACCTTCGCCGCCGAGTGTGGCCTCGAGACGGCGTTCGTCGAGTCGAACATGCTCTCGTTTCTCGATCACCCGATGCTGTTGGCCCATTTCAAGCGCCACGTCGACGGCGGCTGGTACTCCTCGGTCGGCCACGGCCTCGGCCTGCTGGGCCTGTGCGCGCCGATGGCTCGCGCCCGCGGCCTCGACGACCTCTACATCGCCGCCACCCACTGGGAGGGAATCGACCTCGAGTGGGGCTCCAGACCGGATATCGACGACGCCGTCCGCTGGCGCGGGACCCGGTGTCACCACGACGCCTACGACCTCACCAGACAGGAGCGACTGGACGTGATCGCTGAGTACGTCCGTACAACGGCCCCGAACCTCGAGTTACAGACCTGCAACGTGCGGATGGACGGCAACTGCGGCACCTGTGAGAAGTGTTACCGAACCGCCGTCGGGCTCCGCCTGTCGGGGCTCGATCCGGTCTCCCACGGCTACGAGTTCGTCGACGGCGACTATGACGAGATCAGGGCCGCCCTCGAGTCCGGGCGCTGGATCCTCGGCGAGGACGAGTATCACATGTGGGCGGACATCCGCGAGCGCGCTCGCGAAACCGACCCACGGTCGACGGCCGAGGCCGAGTTCTTCTCGTGGCTCGAGACGGCCGATCTCGCGTCGCTGGTCGACAGCTCGCGGTCGCCGCTGCATCATCGGCTTCTCCGTGCGGGGGCGCGGCACACGCCACACGCCCTCTACGCCAGGCTGTACCCGGCGTGGGCCGTCGCGAAAGCCGGCTATCGCCGGTTGACCCCGAGTCGGTAGCGAGTGAGGGCAGTCACGAGCGGACAGCTCAGGAACTGGCCTGGGGCAGGGCCTGGTATGGGAGGGCTCGAGGTCCTCGAAGCCACTGGAGGGGGTGACCCCGCGTTCGAGTCCCGATGGGTCGGGGCGAGAACAGTCCCGGCCCAGACTTGTGCGAGCCACACAATCTGTATCAGCCCGATGTCACAGGCCCTGGGGTCGAACCGTGAGTCGGGGAACGGATCACCGCTCACTACCCCTCAGCCAATCAGCTGTTGGCGTTTTATTCCATCCAGGAGCGTGGCGAGCACCGATTCATCGAACTGACGAACGGGAACTCGTCGACCGCATCTGTATTGTGTGTAATGCGCAATTCTTAATAACCCCCACGCCAAACAGACGAATAGATGGCAACCGAAACGCACTCGAGCGCAACCGCGAATCGATTTGATACGGGCAGCAGAGGCGTTGTCGCGCTATTCGGCGCGTTCACCCTCGTGGCGGTGCTTGGATGGCTCGTGAGCACGTTGCTCACGGCGATCCACGTGTTCGCAATCCCCGCAATACCGGCTGACGCCGAGGTGGCCGGCAGCATCGAGGTCATCACGAGTCAGTGGGCCTACATTCTCGGCATCCCCCTCGCAACCCTCGGGGCCTTCTACTACCTGACCACGATCGGACTGGCTCTCTGGTGGTTCGACACGCGCGATCCGCTCATCGTGAAGATCCTGACGCCGATCACCGCCACGGGCGTCTTCGCGTCCGCGTACTTCGTCTGGCTGCAACTGTTCCAGATCGGGGAGATCTGTCCGTTCTGTATGATGTCGGCGGGGGCGACAGTAGTCCTCTTCGGAATCGAACTCGGGATCCTGCGACAGCTCTCGACGCCCAAGCTGAGCGCGCTGGGAACGGACCTGGTGCCGCTGCTCGGCCGAACGAACCTGGCCGGCGTGATCGTCCCGTTGCTCATCGGGCTCTCGAGCGTGCTCGCGCTGTTCGTGATCCCGTACTTGCCGCTGCCCGACCCCGTACCGTTCGCCTAATCGAGCGATACTCGACGTTCTTTTCGCCACTCGAGGCCCGCATCGACGGCACTGACACCCACCTGGGGTGACGGCCCCAGGTCAGGGGCCGCTGAAACAGCACGGACTCACAGCGACCGCGCGGAGTTGAGCACCACGAGCGTACTGCTCAGCGCCATCGCGATCGCCGCAAACAGCGGGTTCAACAGGCCAAACACCGCAAGCGGGATCGCAATCCCGTTGTACACGAACGCCCAGGCGAGGTTCTGTCGAATGCGCCGATGGGTGCCACCCGCAATCGTGAACGTCTCCGCGACGCGCTCGAGGTCGTCGTCGACGATGACGGCATCGGCGGCGTCGGTGGCGAGTTGGGTGCCACTTCCGAGGGCGATGCCGACGTCGGCGGCCGCCAGTGCCGGAGCGTCGTTGCTTCCGTCGCCCACCATCGCGACGGTCCCGCGAGTGCGCAGGCGGCGAACCGTCTCGGCCTTCGCCTCGGGTGGGACGCCCGCAAACACCTCGTCGATGCCGGCAACCGCCCTGAATCGATCGGCCGCGGCACCCTCGTCACCCGTGAGAAGGACGATCTCGCGGCCCGCTCCGAGGGTCTCGACGGCCGCCGCCCAGTCCGCGCGTGGTGCGTCACCGACGACGATCACCCCTCGGGCGGACCCCTCCCAACCGACAACGACTGGAACGTCACCGGCGCGCCGGGCGCGTTCGATCGGTTCCTCGAGGGCCTCGGGCACCGCCTGGTGGTTCGCCTCGAGATAGGCGGGATGGCCAACGAATACGCGTGTCTCCGTGGCGCTGGGCTCGCTTTCCAGGACCCCCGACACGCCTCGCGTCGCGCGCTCGAAGGTGTCCGGGGAGACATCGGCTGGACGCTCGACGCCCGCAGGGTCATCCCCAGTCGACTCGACGACGGGCGCCATCGGCCCGTGATCGCGTTCGTGGCCGCCAGAGACGCTGAGTGCGGATCCCGGCCGTGAGGGGGAGCCACCGTCGACGCGTGGGTCCTCACTCACGGTGGCGCCAGCCTCGAGTGGCTGGGCGGGCTGGTCGTCGTCGCTTCCCGCCGCGTCACCGTCCGTGGCCGCATTATCACCCCCCGCCGAATCGACGATGGCCCTCGCGATCGGATGCTCGGAGAGTCCCTCGACAGCAGCTGCCCGACCGAGGACGGCGTCGGCCTCCTCGCCAGGTGCGACCGTCACCGATTCGACGGACATCGCACCCTCGGTGAGCGTGCCCGTCTTGTCCAGGGCCACGATATCGACGTCCGGGGCATCCTCGAAGATCGTCTCGGCGGCGACGACGATGCCGCGTTTTGCCGCGGTCTGGACACCAGAGGCGATAGCCAGCGGCGTCGCAAGCCCAAGCGCACAGGGACAGGAGACGATCAACACGGTGAGGCCAACGAGCAGGGCGGCCGTGAGACTCGAGCCGGTGACGAGCATGACTGTCGTGACGAGTGTCGCGATGACGATCACCAGCGGGACGAAAATCGTCGCGAGTTTGTCGGCCAGTCGCTGCACCCCCGGACGAGCACTCTGGATGCGCCAGATGAGACCCACGAGACGGTCGAGCGTACTCTCGGCGTCCGGGCCGACCTCGAGCACGATCGGGGTATCGGTGACGACGGTGCCGCCCCGAACCGGATCGCCGGATGCCTTCTCGACGGGCAGGGACTCACCCGTCATCAGCGATTCGTCGACGGCCGCCCCGCCCTCGAGGACGGTGCCATCGAGGGGGACGCGTTCGCCAGGTCGAACCAGCAACCGATCGCCGGGTTCGACGGCATCGAGTGGGACGACCTCCCCGGTCTCGTGGCGTCTGGCCTCGTCGACCTGCTGTTCGGTCAGATCCGTCAACAGGCCGGCCGCCTTGCGCTTGATCAGCCCCTCGTAGTAGGTCCCGCCAGTGACGACGAGGATGATGGCGACGGAGACGTCGAAGTACAGATCCGTTCGCCCCTCGAGCATCGCCAGCGTGCTGTAGCCGTATGACGCGAGTGCGGCGAGTGCGACGAGTAAGTCCATATTCGGCATCCCTGCACGCAGGCTGACGTACGCCCCTCGCAGGATGGGAAAGCCCGTGTAAAAGAGAACGAACGACGTCATCAGCCAGATGTTCGCGAAGACGTACAGTTGATCGTAGTGACCGAACTCGACGACGGGATCGAAGCCGAAGTACGTCGGATACAGAAAGATGACGTACCAGAGCATGACCATCATCCCGAAGAGTCCCCCACCCGCGAGGAACTTGACGGTCGCCTGTCCGTCCTCGCCGCCCGAACCGCCGACGCCGCGCTCGTGGGCCGTGTAGCCCGCACCCGTCAGGGCCTCCCGGAGGTCGCCGTCGTCGAGGACCGCGTCGTCGTAGACGACACGAACCGTATCGCTCGCGTAACTGGCCTCGGCGGCGTGGATCCCATCGACACTCGAGGCACGACCCTCGAGGAAGGCCTCACACGTCGCACAGTGCATCCCGTCGACGTGGAAGAAGGCGTCTTCCCCCTCGAGGGAATCGAGGTCGACACGGTCGTCGTCCTCGAGTGCCGCCTGCACGGCGTCACCCGCCTCGCTCTCCAGGTCGCCAAGGGCCTTCGAGACCTGCAGACAGCCTCGACAGCAGAACTCCCCCTCGACGTCGTCGGCCGTCACGGGCGGCGTCGGAAGTGTCAGGTCACAGAGCGAACAGCCGGCCGCGTCACTCGACGATGTGTTCCCATCCGCGGCCGCCGATTCGTCGTCTGTCATCGGTGAGTGCGTGTGTCGTCGCCGCCTACAGCGGCTGGTAGAACGGGATGTGCGGATGTGGCAAGTGGATGCCGTACATCATCAGCCCGTGCTGGAGTGGGACGTAGCCGAGCACCAAAAACCCGGCCCCGAGCGCTCGATGGAGACGCACTCGAGTGCGCGTCGACAGCGAGTTGAGCAGGGTCCCGTAGGCAAACAGCGTCGGAATAGTCCCGAGTCCGAGCGCGGCCAACGAGAGGGCACCCCGAACCGGGTCACCGAGGGCGAACGCGTACAGATAGGCGGGATAGATGATCGGACACGGGAGCAAGCCGTGGATGGCCCCCAAACCCACGATACCGGGTGAGTTCGCCAGCCGATCGATACGACTCGTCAGGAGCCTCGAGAGCCAGCCAAAAAACGGGCCCAGTAACGGGACATCGTGTGGGATTCCGGGTTGCCCCCGGAGGTAGTAGAGCCCGCTCGCGATGATGGCGATGCCCACGAGGATCCCCGTTGCTCCCCTGATCGTGTCGCCGACGTTCGCCATCACGCCAGCCGAGGTGAACGCAAGCCCCCCGACCAGCGCGAAGAGCCCACCAATTGCGGCGTAACTCCCCGCACGCCCGAGGTTGAACAGGGTGTGCTGGCGCACCTCCCGCATCGTGAGTGTGTGCTCGTGTCGCGTGGTGTCACCACCTGTGGCCCTGCCAGACCCCATGCGGTCGGCGTAGGCCGTCACCAGTGGCCCACACATCCCCAGACAGTGGGCACCGGCGAGCAATCCGATGACGAAGAAGACGAGTAAGTCGACGTTGGCCGCCGTCACGCTCGAGCCGTGCTCGTGGGTCGATGCGAGGAGCGCTGACCAGTAGACATCGAGAGGGGGCGTTGTCAGCCAGTCGAAGGCGCTCGCTGTCGACCAGTCGAGGGTAATCAGGGAGGAGCGACTGACTGGGACGGACTCAATGACCATTTACGTCATCGGCGTGGTGATGCCCGCCCTCTACCGGTGGCGTCGCCACGTACAGGGCAGCGATGATGATCAGGACGTTGATGACCGTGATAATTCCGGCGAGTCCGCCGCGTCCGAAGCCGTACCAGGCAGCCGGAATGATGGCCAGGAGGCCCGCAGTGATGGCCCATCGAACCGGCAGTCCGTCGATACTCATGACCCAGGGTGAGGGCTGCATCCACTTAAACTAGCGACCGATTGCGAGCGAGTGGGAATGGATACAAATTTCAGTACCTGGCAACCATTACCGGCCAGCATGTCATCCGATGCGGCTGCACTGAAGGACGCCGACAGTCCGCCTGATGAGAGCGCAATCGAACGATACATCGGCCACGACGAGTTCGACCCCATCGGCACCCTCGCCTTAATCATGGTCTACTTCCTGATTCTGGTGTTGATGTGGCTGTTCATGTACTTCGTCGAGTTCGTGGGGAACGAACCGACCGTCGTGGGGATGGTATGAACATTCACAGTTACGAAAAGGTGTGGCTCATCGCCGCCATGTTGTTGATCGTCGGCTTCATCGCCACGATCACGTACGGCTCCGTCGCCCTCGGCATCACCATGGTCGACGACTCCGAGGAGACGATCGATCCGAACGCCCTCGAGGAACACGAGCGCTTTGGCGACCTGGGCGTCCACCAGACGGACAGTGACGAGTACGACGTCCACGTCAGGGCCTACCAGTTCAACTTCGAACCCGGATCGTCGGCGCTGGGGACACACGATCCGATCGTGATTCCCCAGGGTAGCGAGGTGACGTTTTACGTCACCAGCCCCGACGTGATTCACAGCTTCAGCCTCGTCGGCACGAACGTCAACACGATGGTCGTTCCGGGCGAGATCTCGACGATGACCGCCGAATTCGACGAGGCCAGGGAGTACGGAGTCGTCTGTAACGAGTACTGTGGCTCGGGCCACCACGGCATGGAGGGGCTGGTCAAAGTCGTTCCCGAAGACGAGTTCCACCTGTTCTCGGTCGCCGACGTCGACGCCCCCGAATCGATCGAGGCCGGCGAGGAGACCGAACTCACCGCGACGATCGACAACGACGCCCTCCAGACCGAGGCCGCGACCGTCACCCTCGAGATCGGCGACGAGCAGTTCGATACCGACGTCGAGGTCGACGCCGAGGCCAGCGCCGAGGCGACGTTCACCGTCGACACGAGCGACCTCGACCTCGAGGACGCCGACGACCTCGACTGGACGGTGACCGTCGAGGCGGATTCGCCGGCAACCCTCGAGGACGGGTCGACGAGCGGCACGATCGACCTCGAGACTGACGAGGACGACGAGGAAGCCGACGACGAAGACGACGAAGCGGATGACGAGGACGACGACCCAAACGATGACGACGAATCCACGGGTGATGACGAATGAGCGCCTACATTGACCAGTTCCCGGCAGAGGCGAAGGTGATCCGGTCGGCGTTCTACACGTCCTTCATCGCGCTCGCGCTTGGTGCGGCGTTCGGATTGATCCAGACGCTCCACCGGACCGACATCGTTCGGGTGATCCCGAGTGAGATGTACTACACCGTGTTGACCGCCCACGGCGTCTTGCTGGTGGTGACGTTCACGATATTCTTCCTCGTGGCCATCTTCACGTGGGCGGTGACCACGAGTCTCGACCGCGGCGTCGAGGACATTCGGTTCACCTGGTCGTGGTACGTACTGATGTCACTCGGCACCCTGTTCGCCGCGGTGGCGATCCTGGCGGGCTTCACCGACCGAACCGAGATGAGTGCGGACGTGCTGTTTACGTTCTACGCGCCGTTGCAGGCGCATCCGATATTCTACATTGGATTGGTCCTGTTCGTCATCGGCACCTGGCTCGCAGGTGCTGACTGGTTCCGGTCGTGGTGGGCCTGGAAACAGGAAAACCCGGACGAACGAATCCCGCTGCCGACGTTCATGGTCCTGACGACGATGATCATGTGGTACCTCGCCACCCTCGGGGTCGCCACCTCGATCATCGTCTTTCTCATCCCCTGGTCGCTCGGGCTCATCGACACCGTCAACCCAACGCTGACCCGGACCCTGTTCTGGTTCTGGGGACACCCCGTGGTGTACTTCTGGCTGATGCCGGCGTACATGATGTGGTACGTCATGTTGCCGAAGTTCTCCGGTGGCCGGCTGTTCAGTGATCCACTGGCACGCGTGGTCTTCGTGCTGTTTTTGCTCCTCTCGACGCCCGTCGGGATCCACCACCAGTATCTCGACCCAGGTATCGCGGAGGGCTTCAAATTCATCGCGATGACAAACACCATGTTCTTGCTCCTGCCCAGCCTGCTGACGGCGTTTACCGTCGTCGCGAGCATGGAACACGGGGCACGCCAGCGAGGTGGCGAGGGGTACTTCGGCTGGCTCGGGGCCCTCCCCTGGCGTGATCCGGTCTTCGCCGGGATGGCCCTCGCAGGCCTGATGTTCGCCGCCGGTGGCTTCTCGGGGATGATCAACGCCGGGATGAACATCAACTACCTCGTCCACAACTCCCTGTGGGTGCCCGGTCACTTCCACCTCACCGTCGGGACGGCCGTTGCACTCACGTTCATGGCCGTCTCCTATCACTTCATCCCGCAGGTGACCGGGCGGCGACTCGCCAGCAAACAGATCGCGCTGTTTCAGGTCGTGCTGTGGTTTATCGGCATGACCTTCATGTCCAACGCCATGCACCGCGGTGGCCTGCTCGGCATGCCTCGGCGGACGGCCGAACCCGAATACGACTTCCCCTTCGAGACGGCGATCGGCACCGTCGGCGAGCTCAACGCCCAGATCGCCCTCGGCGGCGTCTTGCTCACGCTCTCGACGGTCCTGTTCGTCGCCAACATGTTGATCACGGCGCTGAACGACCCGGCCGACGACCTCCCGTCCAACACGATCCCCGAACCGCTCTCCGGGTCGGAGGACGCCCCACTCGTCCTCGACAACCTCAAACTGTGGACGGCCATCGCCGTCGTCCTCGTCATCTTCGCGTACTCGCTCCCGCTCGGGAGCATCGTCGAGCGTGGCGGCCTGTTCGGCCCCGGCGGCGACGCGTTCCCGATGTTCATCGAGTTCGTCGAGGGAACCGTCTTCGGCCTCACTGGAGACTCGGTTTCGTCACTCGTGAACAGTCCACTCGAGTGGCTCCGTGCGATGCGTTAGGGACCGATCAACCGGTGATCACTCGATTCGCCACTGTTTGCGGATCGACCTGATCGCTGGCGCGACGGCACGAGCGTTATCGTGAAAACCAAACCGACGGACACACCCGCACAGACAGTCGGCTCGAAACCGATTCATCATAACTTCTGAGCGAGGCCATCGTGACGGAGTGTGCGATGACAACCGGGGCCTGCTGTGGTGGCGACCGGGGCCGTTCCCACCACCTGAGAATGTGCTGAACCGTTCTTACTCGATGCACCCGTATACTCGTTCATGACTGACAGCGAATCGACTGCCCGGTCGTGCGTTCCGGCGCCAGAGGTGAGTGACTGATGCGGATCTCGAGAGGTGCCTTGCTGGTTCTGGTCGCGTTCAGCGTCCCGATACTCGTCGAGTTACGGACGGTGCTGGGGTTCTTCAACATCGAGTTGTCACTCGCCGCGACGATGCTCATCGGCGCGGTCCTGATCGGCCTCGTCGTGTTCTGGGCGACGCTCCCCGAGGGTGAAGAGCAGAACACGAGTGCAGCCTGACTGCAAACACGGCCAAACGACCCGTTCGATTCTTCAGGCTTCGCTGTCGTGCGGAGACACTGCCTTGTTGCGGGCTCACACTGCCACGCCGAGTCGCGCCGTGACGGACTGGTTCCCAGGAAGCAGGAATCGCCACTATCCATTTTTAAACGCCGAACGTATGCTCTCACGAGATATGGCACCGCAAACCCACGACATCGGGCAAACGACCTGGTTTCGCCTCCTCATCGGGACGCTCTGGTTACTGGTACTTGCGTTCACGGCGGTCGGCATCTACAGCATCAATCCGGCAGTCGTCGCCGAGGCAGTAACGTCGACGTACTTGCTGGGGACGCTCCTCTCCGGTGGCGTTCTCCTCGCGGTCACGTATCTGATCTTCCGCCAGTACCCGATTCGAACGCCGAGTCGAGAGACGGAACCGTACTCGTATTCGAAGTAGTGGAGCCACGTCGCTGTCGTGATCGTCGAGCAGGGCTCGACCACTACCGGGATCCACTGACAGCCAACGGCTGATTCTGGCTACTGCACGCCGTTTCATCCCTGACCCGAGACGTGTCGGCGATCGGTACGTGTATCGGTTCATGGGGAGTGGTACCATCGAGAAGGAGCGACAACAGCCCCCATGAGTGGTCACTGGGGGAAGTCCCAGATCGCGCAGTCGCATCTGTAGGATCGATTCCTCTTTACTCCCGGAGTGAGTCACCTCGAGTATGAACAGGTTCGGCGAGGTCGACGACCAGTACGATCCACACGCCCTCGAGGAGCGGGTGTTCGAGTACTGGGACGAGGTCGACGCCTACGAGCAGACGAAACAGCACCGAGCCGGCGGCGAGGACTTCTTCTTCGTCGACGGGCCGCCGTACACCTCCGGGGCGGCCCACATGGGAACGACCTGGAACAAGACGCTGAAGGACGTCTACCTGCGGTTCCTGCGGATGCAGGGGTACAACGTCACCGATCGGCCGGGCTACGACATGCACGGCCTGCCAATCGAGACTCGGGTCGAGGAGCAACTCGGTTTCGAGAACAAAAAGGACATCGAGGCCTACGGCGAGGATGCCTTCATCGAGGCCTGCAAGGAGTACGCCGACGAGCAACTCGAGGGGCTGCAATCGGACTTTCAGGACTTCGGTGTCTGGATGGACTGGGAGGACCCCTACAAGACGGTGTCGCCGGAGTACATGGAGGCCGCCTGGTGGGGCTTCGCACAGGCGGCAGACCGCGACCTCGTGGAGAAGGGGCATCGCTCGATATCGCAGTGCCCCCGGTGTGAAACCGCCATCGCCAACAACGAAGTCGAGTACGACGACGTCGAGGATCCCTCGATCTACGTGAAATTCGATCTGGTGGGCCGAGACGGCAAACTCGTCATCTGGACGACCACCCCGTGGACGATCCCCGCGAACACCTTCGTCGCCGTCGACGAGGACGGCGAGTACGTCGGCGTCCGGGCGGAACGAGACGGAAGCGAGGAACACCTCTACATCGCGAAAGCGAAGGTCGAATCCGTCCTCTCGGCCGGTCGCTACGACGACTACGAGATCGTCGAGGAGCTGACCGGCGCGGACATGCTCGGCTGGAACTACGATCATCCACTGGCCGAGGCGGTCCCCGACCACCCGGACCACGAGGGCGCGTGTGCCGTGTACGCGGCGGACTACGTCGACACCCACGGCGACGGAACCGGCCTCGTCCACTCCGCACCCGGTCACGGTGAGGAGGACTTCGAGCGCGGGAGCGAACTCGAGTTCCCCATCTTCTGTCCCGTCGACGGCGACGGCAGATACACCGAGGCGGGCGGGGCATACGCGGGACAGTTCGTTCGCGATGCGAACGCGGACATCATCGCCGACCTCGAGGCGAACGGCTCGCTGCTGGCCTCGGAGACGATCTCCCACAGCTACGGCCACTGCTGGCGGTGTGACACGGGCATCATCCAGATCGTCACCGAGCAGTGGTTCATCACGATCACCGACGTGAAAGACGAGTTGCTCGCGAACATCGAGGACAGCGAGTGGCACCCCGAGTGGGCCCGGGACAACCGGTTCCGGGACTTCGTCGAGGAGGCACCCGACTGGAACGTCTCCCGACAGCGCTACTGGGGGATTCCGCTGCCGGTGTGGACACCTGAAGGCGACGCCGAGGGCAACGAGGCCGACGACATGATCGTCGTCGGGACACGCGAGGAACTCGCCGAGCGGGTCGACCAGGCGGTCGATCCAGAGACCGTCGACCTCCACAAGGACACCGTCGACGACCTGACGATCACCGAGGACGGCACCACCTACACCCGCGTCCCGGACGTGTTCGACGTCTGGTTCGACTCCTCGGTCGCCTCGCTCGGGACGATCGGCTACCCGGGCAACGAGGCGGACTTCGAGCGACTGTGGCCCGCCGACCTGATCATGGAGGCCCACGACCAGACCCGGGGCTGGTTCTGGTCCCAACTTGGCATGGGGACCACGGCGCTGGGAGAGGTCCCCTACCAGACCGTCCTGATGCACGGCTTCGCACAGATGCCCGACGGCCGGGCGATGTCGAAGTCCAAGGACATCCTCGTCGACCCGCACGAGGCGATCGACAAGCACGGCCGTGACGTGATGCGGCTGTTCCTCCTGTCGAACAACCCGCAGGGGGACGACATGCGCTTTTCCTGGGAGGGCATGGAGACGATGGAACGCCACCTCCGCACCCTCTGGAACGTGTTCCGCTTCCCGCTGCCGTACATGCGCCTGGATGACTTCGATCCCGAGGCGACCACGCTCGAGGACGTCGAGAGCGGGGCGTCACGGGACAGCGACCTCGAGCTCGTCGACGAGTGGGTGCTCGCCCGCCTGCAGTCGACGAAAGCCGAGATGGCCGACCACTTCGAGGCGTATCGGCAGGATCGCGCCCTCGAGGCACTCATCCAGTTCGTCGTCGAGGACGTCTCCCGATTTTACGTGCAGGCGGTCCGCGAGCGCATGTGGGAGGAGACCGACAGCGCCTCCAAATCGGCCGCCTACGCGACGATCTATCGCGTTCTCCGGGAGAGTGTCGTGTTGCTCGCCCCCTACGCCCCGTTCGTCAGCGAGGAGATCTACGGTACGCTCACCGGCGACGACGGACACCCGACCGTCCACATGGCAGACTGGCCGGACGTCGACGAGCACTGGGCCGACGAGCAACTCGAGACCGACGTGGCCTACGTGCGAGCCATCGAGGAGGCCGGGGCGAACGCCCGCCAGCAGGCCGGGCGCAAACTGCGCTGGCCCGTCTCGCGCGTGGTCGTAGCCGCCAACGACGACCGTGTCGTCGAGGCCCTCGAGCGTCACGAATCACTCGTGGCCGATCGACTCAACGCCCGCGAGATCGAACTCGTCGGTCCGGCCCAGCAGTGGGGCGAACTCGCCTACTCCGCAGAGGCGGACATGAGCGAACTCGGCCCGGCCTTCGGCGGTCGCGCCGGCGAGGTGATGAACGCCCTCAACGAGGCTCGCATCGAGGAACCGACCCTCGAGGCACTCAGCGCCGCCGTCGACGAGGTCCTCGAGGACGGCGACGAACTGACCGAGGCAATGGTCTCGTTCGTCACCCAGACGCCCGACGACGTCGCCGGGACGGCCTTCGGACTCGAGGGTGAAGACGCCGGCGTGGTCTACGTCGACGCCTCCCTCACCGAGGACATCGAGAGCGAGGGCTACGCGCGTGAGGTCATCCGCCGCGTCCAGGAGATGCGCAAGAACCTCGACCTCGACGTCGAGGAGCGCATCGCCCTCGAGTACTCGATCGAGGACGACCAGGTTGCGGACCTGGTGGCCCAGCGCGAGGCGCTCATCCGCGAGGAGGTTCGCGCCGACGAGTTACGCCAGGTCGACGTCGACGGCGACGAGGAAGACGGCGGCCAGCGCAAGACGTGGGACGTCGAGGGCGTGACGATAGAGCTGGCCCTCGAGCCCCTGGCGGCGGCGGAAGCCTCCGATTGAGTGGGCTGTGGCAACACCCCAACCCACTCGATCCGCCGCCAGTGAACCCGCTGTTCGGTGAGCGCCGCCGGAAGGTCAACCGAACAGCACGCGAGGGCCGGCTCCCGGCCACGCCAGCCGAAGTGACCGTCGACACCCGAGACGGTCACGCAAAGCCGTCCACGAACGACTCCGCGGTCCCGGCCCGCTGGATGTACTCACGTTGCATTCCGGCGATGGCGGCTGCGAGATCCACGCCGGCATCGAGCCGCTCTCTGACTCGCGTGCGCTTCCACATCGCTGGCGTCGTTCGGATCGTCCAGCGACGCTCGACAGGATCGAGGAAGGCGTCGATACGGGAATCAGTCAGCCCACGGTCACGGAGTCCGGCGCGAGCTAGCGCAAACAGGTCCGGATAGATGACTGCCGGGTCCTCGGTTCGATCACCCTCACGGGTCACCCACGCGAGGGGTGCCTCGAACCCGTCACGGCTCGCGGCGTACATGGACTCGCGGGCAGCCTCCCACGGCAGGTCACACAGGGGATGGTTGGTCCTGACGATCCCGTGTACCAGCCCTGCGACGAGCAGCTGAAATCCAACGACATCAGCCACGGTCGGCTGAGCGGCGAGTGGCCGGTATTCGATGCGCGGCCCGTCGGGACCGAACACCGGGCGGACCCATCGCCAGCAGGTCCCTTGCTTGTGAAGCAACTCCCAGTGTTCGGCTTCGAACCCCTCACGAGGGCCGTCGGCGAGCCACTCGCGAAGGTAGGGTGCACACAGCCGGTCGTCGACGACGAGGTCGAGTGCGTCGATCGCGGACTCGATATCGCGAGGAAGCCGAACCTTGCCCGGCGTGCGGACGTTCATCGACTCGAATACGGGAATACGGAGCTCGACCCCCGCAGTGAGAACGGTCTGGCTGTCGAACGTAGTGTAGAGATCGGGTGGGAGAAACGGGGCGTTTGCCGCCAGCGCGATCACCGGTCCGACGGTTCGAAGTGCCGCGTTGAAGTAGCCCGCGAACTCGTCGGGTGGCGCCTGGAGGTGGACCTGCATGGAGGTGGCCAACGATTCGATGAGGATCGTCTGGAGTGTTCGATGACAGCCGGGGACGGCCAACTCGACTGGTCCATCAGCGGTGATATCCGCATCCAGCGCGTAGTACCGCCCGCCTGGGGAGAGGTTCGTTGCGACCTCGAGGCCACGCTTCGTGTCGGTGGCGGACAGATACGCCACCGTTCCCTCCGGGGGCGGAATGGTCCAGATCCCGTCGAGGACAAACTGTCGGTCGTGGGCCCCAAACAGTTCCCGAACGGCGGCGACGCGATCGACAAGACTGTCCACCTGTTCGGTGACCCCCGCCGGATCGAACGTCATTACGGGTGTGTTCACCTCGGCATTGTGTCGCCCCAACTCCCGTTCACACACCGACGACATCGCTGGTTCGGGGGCCGCCGCCAGCTGGTAGTCGTCGTCGACGGTATAGCCCTCGAGTTCGAGTCCGAGTCGGAAGCCGCTGTCGAATTCACCCGCTAAGAGCGCCTCCCGAAGCGACGCGGTCTGGGTATCGACCCGACGCTG
This sequence comes from Natrialbaceae archaeon Tc-Br11_E2g14, assembly GCA_001564275.1. Lineage (GTDB taxonomy): Archaea > Halobacteriota > Halobacteria > Halobacteriales > Natrialbaceae > Natronosalvus. The sequence goes on from LKND01000036.1 coordinate 24,468, forward strand.
GAACGTTCGTCGCGTTGTATCACGTTGACTTTGCTCGACGACTTCGTTCCAGTTCATATCGGTCATTGAATCGATTAACAGTGAGTCCTGATAACCCTTGACCTGATCGAGAAGCGTAGCGCTCGAAACGGTGGGCGCTACTGTATCGGCGAGCGCCCCCACGGCGTCTGTGTTCGGCGACGGGTGCCGACGCCGATCCCTCTCGGCGAGTGCTGAAGCTCACATCACTGTAGAACCACATCCCCTCGAGCGGTGGCTGACAACCTGCTCCCGAGAGGGGCGGGTCAGCGTTCCTGCAGCGGAACGAACGCCTGCTCCTCGGGACCGGTGTAGCGGGCTCGCGGACGGATCAGGCGATTGTCGCGCTGGTACTCGAGGACGTGGGCGATCCACCCACCCGAGCGGCTCATCGCGAAGATGGGGGTGTACATGTCGATCGGAATCCCCAGCTGGTAGTAGACCGAGCCGGAGTAAAAGTCGACGTTGGGGGCGATCCCCTTCTCGGGAAGCCCCTTCTCGTCGGTGAGATAGGCCTCGAGGGTCGTCGTGATGTCGTACCACTTGCTGTCACCCTCCTCGGCGAGTTCGGCGCTTCGCTCCCGGAGGATCTTCGCCCGTGGGTCCTTCACGTTGTAGACGCGGTGGCCGAATCCGGGGATACGTCGGCCCTCCTCGGTCGCCTGTTCCACCCAATTGCGGGGCTCGAGGTCGCTCTCGTCGATCTCGATGAGGACCTCCATGACGTCCTGGTTCGCGCCGCCGTGGAGTGGGCCCGAGAGGGCCCCGATCCCGCCCGTGATGGCGCTGTAGACGTCAGCCATCGTCGAGGCGATAACCATCGAAGTGAACGTCGAGGCGTTCAGGCCGTGGTCGGCGTGAAGGATGAGTGCCTGATCGAAGGTTTCGGCGGCGACGGGATCCGGCTGCTCACCCGTGAACAGATACAGGAAGTTCTCGGCGAGACCGAGGGCTGGATCGGGGTCGAGTGGCTCCTCGCCCTGGCGATAGCGCTCGAAGGCCGCCAGCACGGTTGGGATCTTGGCCGTGATGCGTCGGCCCTTCCGGAGGGAGGCCTCGAGATCCTCGGCGTCGGCCTCGCCCTCGGGTTCGGTCGCAGACAGCATCGAGGTCGCCGTCCGGAGCGCGGCCATCGGTTCCTCGCCGGCATCGGCAAGGCTCCGGACGGTTTCGAGGATCGCGGGGTCAACGCTGCGTTCGGCTGCCATGGCCTCGGTGAACGCGGCGAGTTCCCCCTCGTCGGGCAGGTGGCCGTACCAGAGCAGATAGAGGACTTCCTCGAAGCTCGCCCCCGCTGCCAGGGCCTCGATCGGGTAGCCGCGATAGATCAGTCGCCCGGCGTCGCCGTCGATCGAACTGAGGTCCGATTCAGCGACCAACACGCCTTCGAGCCCTTTCTTGAGGTCGTCAGCCATACCTCGACGTTTTGCGGGGGGTTGGAAAAGTATTGCCGTTCGCGGCGTTGACGTCGGGTTTTGTGGGTGGCCAGGCAGTCGAGGCTTCCCTGTCCAGGGACCAACACCGCTCGAGACGGCTCGAGTGTGGATCGACGGCCCTCCGTCGATGTCGGGGCTATAGTACCAATTGAAACGAGTTACACACCCTCACAGCGAGTCGGCTCAGAACCGGGGATAGACCGGTTCTGAGCCATGGTATCGTGAGGGTGTGTACAATGACGTTCAGTGGCTACTATAGGTCGACCGCGTTCGAGTTTACCCAGCCTCCCCGACATCCTCGAGATCACGGGAAAGCACGTACGTTCGATAGACGGTGAGCACGATCAAGACCGATCCGGCACTTGTCAGCGCGAGGACGAACCCGAGTGCGATCAGGTAGCTAAGTTGCTGGGCGGTCCCCGGGATCACGACGAAAAACAGGAAGACGGCCACCGTAAAGACGGTCCCGACGATCAACGAGATGATCGCATTGCGTCGCACCTCGAGGGCGGCCATGAGGGTTGCGACCGGCGGACGGTCGGGTCGGGATGGCTCCTGGGGCACACTCGAAGATACCGACCGAACGGTCAAAGGTACGTCGAAATCGGTCAGCCTGTCCCGGGCGTGGCTCGAAACGAGGTGTGGAGATCGGTGGTGCCGATTGACCAGCGACCACCTCAAAAGAGGACGAGCCAGGAGACGCCGATGAAGATGAGCATGCCGAAGACGTCGACGACGTTCGTCACGATCGGAATCGTCGTGTCGTCGGGGTCGACCCCCAGCCGATAGGAGAGGTAGGCGGCGGCGAAACTGCAGACGATGGCGATGACGGCGACGGACATCCCGCTGACCAGCGAAATGACCAGCAGCGTCGACAGCGGCAGCCCGAACCCGAGTACGGAGCCGATAATATAGGCGCCGACGGCCAGGGCGGTGAAGATCGTCGCCGCCAGCGCGATGATCGCGAGGACGTTCGCGATCAGTTCGCGGTCACGGGGGTCGAACGTGGTCGTCCCGAGGTGGAGGCGGCTGGTGAGTCGGGAACTCAGGATCGCCCCGAGGTTCCCGCCCATATCGACCATCGTCGGCACCATGACGGCGAGGATGCCGTAGGTGGTGATGAGTTCCTCGGCACTCTCGAGGGTGATGCCGGCCGCGAGGACGATGACACAGAGGACGATCAACAGCGGAAACATCGTCCGCACGATCGACCGTGCCTCCCAGGTGCCGAGTGACCCGCCGCCCGTGGGGACGACCATCAGGCGATCACCTCGACGAGGCCCACGGCGAACAGCAGAAAGACCATGCCGAAGATGTCACCCAGGGTCGTCACGATGGGGCCCACGAGGTTGTCCGGATCGTAGCCGTAGGTGTAGCCCGCGAAGATGAGGGCGAGTAACCCGAAGATCAGAACCACGGAGGTCAACACCCCCGCGATGAGCATGATCCCGACGAATTCGTAGAGGGCAGCAGCCTCCCAGCCGATAATCCCGAGAGCGGCCCAGGTGATGACGCCGATGGCGATCGAGATCCCGATGCCGTTGACGAACGAGGCGACGACGGCGTTGACCAGTCGTTCGTCCCAGGCGAATCGCGGCTCGATCAACCCCTGATGTAAGCCGCTGGCGATTCGCCCACCGAGTGCGCCGTAGACGTTCCCCCGTGTGGCGAGAAAGACCGGGACCATTACGAGCAACCCTGGAAACCGCTCGACGCTCTCGACCATACCCTCGAGGACGACGCCGGCGAACAGTCCGCCGAGCAGGGCAATCGCGAGGATGGGTAACGCCTCACGGTAGATCGACCAGAACTCGCCTCGAGCGTTTTCGTTCATACTGGTACGACAGGCGATCATTCCTTAACGGTTACGTGCTGGGTCGGCGAGCGTGGGCGTGGGACGGGGTCGAACCCCACGGACCGATCGCCACCAGTGGACCGTTCACATGGGCCATGTTGTATTATCACCATCATACGAGTGGAGAAAAATAATTATTAGGTGGTTCTAATAATTCTCGCCCGTATGTTGGATACCAACCACGACAGTGGACACGGCTTCGACGGGATGGATCACGAACGCGGCCGCACGCTCGAGGAACTGGTTCTCGACTTGCTCGAGGGCGAGTTTGTCGGCGTCATCCGCTCGCACGTTCGGGGTGAAGTGTATGGGGGATAGGTTCGCGTTCACCGACGGCGGTCAGGAGATTCACGCCGACGAGGTGGGCGAGGTCACCGACGACGAGTACGTGACCGTACAGGAGGACACATTCGTCGGCATGGCCATCGACCGCTTTCGCGAGTATTCACCCGACGACGACGAAAAGACGGTCTATTACCTGTACATCGTCGACGAGGACGACACGCTCGTGGGCGTCATGTCCCTGCGAGAGCTCCTGAACGCCCCCGAAGACGCCCTCGTCAGCGACCACATGGCGACGGACCTGATCACGATCAACGAGGGCGCGGATCCGGAACTCGCCGCTCGCGAAATCGCTGACACCGACTTCCCCGCCCTCCCCGTCGTCGACGACGACGGCCGGATGGTCGGCATCATCCGTACCGAGGAAATGCTCGACGTCGTCGAGGAGGAGGCGAGCGAGGACATCCTGAAGAGCGCCGGCTTTTCGTTCGCCGACGTCGAGACCAGCCGCAGTCAGGCGATCCTCGAGGGATCGGCCTCAAAGATCCTTCGGCTTCGCCTGCCGTGGCTGCTGGTCGCCCTCGGCGGCGGCCTCATGGCCGGGCTGGTGATCGAAGGATTCGAGGACACCCTCGAGGCGATCATCGTCCTCGGCTTTTTTATTCCAGTGATCATGGACATGGGTGGCAACGTCGGCACCCAGGCGTCGACCATCTTCGTCCGCGGGCTCGCCGTGGGCCACATCGACGATCGGAACGCGATCAACCACTTCAAGCGCGAAGCGGGTGTTGGGCTGACCATCGGCACCATCATCGGCGCGATCGGTGCCACCGCCGCCTACCTCTACCTGCTCTACGTGCGGGGCCTCGAGGACCCGATCGCGGCCCAGGGTGACGTCCTCACCGTCAGCGGCGTGTTGTTTATCTCGCTGGTCGCGGTGTGTACCATCGCGAGTACCGTCGGCTACGTCATCCCGTGGATCGCCCACAAGCTCGGCTACGACCCGGCCGCAGTCTCCGACCCGCTGGTGACGACCGTCAAGGACGTGACCGCGCTGGTCATCTACTTCGGGCTGGCAACGCTGTTGCTCTCGCACATGATTTAGTGACTTCCCAAACCTGAACCGGTGGGTGAAATCAGGCGTTGTTGTTCGATTTTACCCCTCAATCGAGGCGTGGGGGAGTACGACTCTGGCTGGTGGGGAACCGTCTCGAGGACAGACACGTCCTCGAACCTGTGCTCGCAGCCTCGGGGAACGCCCGACAGTCCGTGTCCCCTCGAGTGGCGACGACGGGAGCGGCCTCGAGTTCGAGCGGCTACACCAGGGAGACGACCAGCCACGCCAGGCCGATCCCACCGAGGGCCAAAAGGAGGTTCCCGCCCGCGTTCGCCGCGGCCAGGAGTCGCTTCTCGCGCTCCCAGAGCTGGACGGTTTCGACCGAAAAGGACGAAAACGTGGTGAACGCCCCACAGGCACCGATACCGATCAGTTTGACCGTCGACTCGCTCGCGCCACCGAAGATGAGGAGCGCGAAGAGGAAACTGCCGAGGACGTTTACCGTGAGCGTCGCGACCGGAAGGCCGTCACTCGAGAGGTGGCGATAGACGAGGTGGCGACAGATCGCCCCGATGGCTCCGCCGGTGCCGACGAGGTGGGCCGGTTCGGGGCTGAACTCGAGGAGTGCA
>LKND01000112.1 GCA_001564275.1 Natrialbaceae archaeon Tc-Br11_E2g14
CCAGACGATGGCAACTGATCGCGTCCGGGTGGGCACGATCCACTCCGCGAAAGGTCGTGAGGCCGACCACGTCTTCGTTGGCACCGACCTGACCGAGAAGGTCGTCGAACAGATGGTCGCCACCGTCGACGATCCGACGGACGTGCCGGGCGTCGAGGAGTTCACCAAGACGACATCGCCGGTCCCCGTCCTCACCGATAACGAACGGCGCGTGTTCTACGTCGGGATGTCACGTGCCCGCGAGCGCCTCGTGTTGCTCGAGAACCTCGTCGACGGCGCACCGACCCTCCCGATCGACGTCCTGCTCAACAATCGGGTGACCGGTGCCGACCTCGAGGAACTCGTCGAGCAGGCCCAGTTGCCCGAGGCCGAGCGGCTCGCGGAAGCCGAAGTCGAAGCGCCGTGAGCGAAAGCGAGGGCGAACAGGACCCACAGACACAGATGGACCCGGAGTTCGCCCAGCACGTGTCCACCGAACTCGAGAGCACCCTCGAGGAGCGGGACGCTCGAGCCGTCGTCCACGTCGGATCGATCCGCGACCCGACGATCCGGTACGCGCTGTACGCCGCCGCAGCCACCGGGAACGATCGCGCGACAGCACTGCTGTCGAGGGCTGGAACTGACGAGTCGGTACTGTCGGCGGCGCCAATCGAGGCTTTCACAGGGGGCACCGCTGGAGGGGTCGGGTCGGGAGCCCGAATCGATAGCCTCGCTTGCACCGCCGACCCCACCGCCCACGGCCCCGTCGCTATCGCGTTCGACGCGACGGGCTGGCTGGTCGAATCGGAGAGCGCCGGCAGCCACCCCGCCGACGCGCTCGCCAGTCGGCTCACCGTGGACCGGGCGACCACCAGCACCGACGCGCTCGTCCTCACGCCCCCATCAGTCCCCCACGACGCCGCCCTCCACCTCGAGGGGACCGGTTTCGATCTCGCCTCGAGCGGAGTCCTCGAACGCGCCCGAGCGCAAAAAGTCGACGCGGAAGTGGCGGCGATCGAACGAGCGGTAGCAGCCGCGGACGCGGGAGTCGCGCGGGCTCGAGCGTGCCTCGGTGAGGCAACCCGCAAGGAGCCCGAACGGGACGGGGCGTCACCTGTGCGACTGGTGATCGACGACGGCTCCCCCCTCACGGCGGCCAGACTCGAACGAACGGTGGCGTCGGCCGCGCTGGAGGCGGGAGCCACCCCGGTGCGTGTGCGGGTCACGACGAGTGCAGGGATGCCACGGCAAGCGGGAACAGCGGCGGAAGCAACCGAATCAACCGGACTCCAGGCCCACCACCCTCTCGTCGTCGACGTCACTACCAGGACGGCCACGGGCTACCACGCGCACCTGACACGCACACTGGTCGCCGATATCGACGGCGGCCCCTACCGACGGGGACACGTCGCGCTCGCCGCCGCGTTCCGGTCCGTGGCGGCGAAGGCACGTGCCGACACCCACCCCGTTCGCGCCCTCGAGGCTGATCTCGAGGCGGAAATACGGGCCTTCGGCTTCGGGGACGGCGACCGTATTTCCGCGACGGTCGCGGGAGTCGGTCTCGACCGGTGGGAGGAACCCACCGGCGCGAGCGAAACTGCGCGTGGAGCCACCCTCGCGGTGGCTGCGGGGATCGAGACGGACGCCGGAGTGGTCCGACTGGCCGACGTCCTCGTGACCAGCGAGCGTGGAGCGCGATGGCTCGGTGCGGTCGATCGATCCCTCGCCGTCGGGCGATAGGGGGTACAGGAACCGATTTCGACCCGATTCAAGCGTCGAGGTGGTGTTATTATAGTACCAATTGAAACGATTTCCACACCCTCACAGCGAGTCGGTGCAGAACCGGTTTGTGACCGGTTCTGTGCCATGGTGTCGAGGGTGTGTGCAATGAGGTTCAGTGGCTATTATAGTTCCGAGGGGTTGCCACAAAGATCGCTCCCGGAGGAGTCGACCGGTGAGGAGCTGTCGACTGCGGTGAGCGATCTCGAGGACCAGCGTGGTGCCTGGAGACGGACCCGTGAAGACCTCGAGCCCGCCTCGACATCCTCGAAAACGACACTGGCGGCGATCTCACGGATCTCGCCGATCGACTGGATAATCTCGAGTCGGGACAGCCAGACGCCAGGGAGTACCGCGAGTCCCGCCAGACGGCACTCGCCATTGGCTCCGACGGCGGCGAAGCGGATCGGACGTCGGACGGGCAGGGGTCATCAGCGCAAGCGGGAGCGCCATCATCCGTCGAGGAGGGATCATCGTCGCAACCCTCACTCGAGCGGCGAGGATGCCGTAACCTTTAGGCGGTCGTCACACCGCTGTGGGGGTATGAAAGCGACGGCCATGGCCCACCCCATTCAGGGCCTCGTGAAGTACCACGGGATGCGCGACGACATCGAGCGGCTCCCCTACCACGACAGCATCAGCGTTTGCACCGCTCCGAGTCACACCCGCACCACCGTCGAGTTCTCCATGGACTACGACGAGGACACCTACGTCGTCGACGGCGAGGAACTCGAGGGACGCGGGTTCGAGCGCCTCGAGGCCGTCGTCGAAAAGGCACGGGGCATGTCGGACGCCGCCCACACGGTCTACCCGGTCCGGATCGAGAGCGAGAACAGTTTTCCCTCGAACGTTGGCCTCGGGTCGTCGTCATCCGGTTTCGCGGCGGCGGCGCGCGCGCTCGCCGAGGCCGCCGAACTGGACGCTTCCTTACAGGAGATCTCGACGATCGCACGCGTCGGCTCGGCTTCCGCGGCTCGGTCAGTGACGGGTGCGTTTTCCCAACTCTACACCGGTCTCAACGACGAGGACTGTCGTTCCCGGCGGGTCCCGAGCAACCTCCACGAGGAGTTGAAGATCGTCGTCGGCCTCGTCCCCTACCACAAGGAGACCGAGGACGCCCACGACGAGGCGACCGAGAGTCACATGTTTCAGGCCCGGAACGCCCACATTCACGGCCAGATCGCGACGATGCGTGACGCCCTTCGCCACGACGACTTCGAGACGGCCTTCGAGGTGGCCGAACAGGACTCCCTGAGTCTCGCGGCGACGACCATGACCGGGCCCGAGGGCTGGGTCTACTGGCAGCCGGCCACCCTGGCCATCTTCAACAAAGTTCGGGAACTCCGTGAGGACGAGGGAATCCCGGCGTATTTTTCGACGGACACCGGCGCGAGCGTCTACGTGAACACGACCGCCGATCATGCCGAGACGGTCGAGGAGGCCATATCGGAGACCGGGGTCTCGACGACGACCTGGAGCGTCGGCGGGCCAGCCCGGTTGCTCGAGGAGGAGGACGACCACCTGTTTTGACTCTCGGTAGCAGGCCTCGAGTGGGATGGCCGGAAATCAGCGTTGACGTCTCGGTCGACGTCGACCGGGCCTGGGCGGACGTGGTTAGAGCCCACTCAGATTGGCCGCCACGAGCGTCGCCTGCAGGACGACCACGAAGCCCGTAAAGAGGATCCCGACGAGGATGCAGCCGCTCCGGAACTGGTCGTCCTCGAGGAGCCGACTCGTCGCGAGTGCAGCGGCGAAGCCACCGATAGCGACGAGCGAAAGGACGGCGAACGTCGGCACCGTCGGCGCAGTGGCGGGCCCATAATGAACTGATCCCTCGGTGGTCCACCGAATCTGGGTGCTGGCCGGGAGCCAGACGACCGCGAGCCAACTCACCGCGAGGCTCGCGGCACACAACACCACCCCAGCGGGAGTCGGGACGCGATCGACTCCCAGCCAACCGTCGTACGTCGTGTGTGTATCGGACATGGACAACACCACGGTGGCAAGCAAAATATATCATTCCTGTATCACGATACAGTTATAGTGTCGACATTTTCTGTACGCCGAGGACCCCGACAATCTTGTGTAGCTGGCTAGTGGACACACTGTATGGCGGATGTGGAATCCTCACCGGTCGCCCAGGGATTCGAGGTACTGAGCGACGAAACACGCCTCGCCATCCTTCGAGCACTCGCCGACCACCTGAGCGGGGAACCGGGGAGCCCCGCTGTCGGCTTCGCCGATCTTCGCCGTCGCGTTGGCGTTCGCGATTCGGGCAATTTCAGCTACCACCTCGAGCAACTCGAGGGACAATTCGTGACGAAGACGTCGGATGGCTACCGACTCGCCCCCGCAGGGTTCGAGGTGGTCGCCGCGATGGTCACCGGTAGTTATAACGGCGAGGCTCAGCTGGGGTCGCTCGAGCTGTCCGAGGCCTGTCCCCACTGTGGCGATATCCTGAGGGCGACCTACGAGGAGGGGATACTCCGGGTCGCCTGTGGCGAGGGCCACGAGTTTCGGAACGTCATCCCGCCGGCAGTCGTGGCGGATCGATCCCTCGAGGGGATCATCGATTGCTGGACGGCGAAGACCCGGCGCGATCTGCTGTTCGCAATCGACGGCCACTGTCCGTTCTGTTACGCTCGACTCGAGTTGTCGATCGAGCCGGACGCCCACGTCGACACGAAAGAAGTCGAGACGCGCTGTGATCGCTGCGGGGCGGGATTCGAGATCCCGATCATCGTCGCCGCAGCCAGGGATCCGCGAGTGGGGGCGTTTTATTTCGAGTATGGTATCGACATCACCGCCCGGCCACTCTGGGATCCCGTCCGCTACGAGCCCGTGGATATCACGCGCCGGGAGGATCCGGTCCGATTCGAGGTGGCGATCCAACTCGAGGGCGACCGACTGGTGGCGATCCTGAACGAGTCCCTTGCCGTGGTCGAAGTGCGGCGGTAACCGGAGGCCGGAGGCCCGATCGACTCGCTGCAATCCCACACCCCGATCCCGTAGCAGGTCTGAGGGGTCGAGGGCGCCCATCCGGCAAACCACCCCCCTCGCGAGCACACCTATATTCCCCGAGTCCCTAGCCGGGGTATGCACGTCGTCGTGTGCGGAGCGGGCTACGCGGGCGTCGTTCTCACCAGATTGCTCGAGGAGGACCTGCCAGCCGACGTCGACCTCACCCTGGTCAACGACCGACCGGACCACCTCGTCCAACACGAACTCCACCGGGTGATACGCCGGCCGGCCGTCGCCGACGGCATCACGATTCCCCTGGAGCAACTCACCGAGCGGGCGACCGTTCACGTCGGACGAATCGACGACGTCGATCGCCAGGAGCGGACGATCCGGTTTGCAGGCGGAAACGATGGGGAAAGCGAGGCACACACGGGCGCAAAACCACCAGACGACACGCTCGAGTACGACGTCGCCGCGATCTGTCTCGGGGCCGAAACCGCCTTCCACGGGATCGATGGGCTCACCGAGCACGCGATCCCCATGAAAACCCTCAGTCACGCCGAGAGCGTTCGTGAGCAGATGCTCGCGGCTTTCGAAGACTACGCACGCGGGAACAGCGCCCACCTCGTCGTCGGCGGGGCAGGCCTCTCCGGCGTGCAGGTCGCTGGCGAACTCGCTGCCTGCTGTGAGGAGTCGAACATCGATCTGACCGACGACCGCGCCTCGGTAACGCTCCTCGAGCAAACCGAGAGCGTAGCGCCCCAGTTCGACCCGCCGTTTCGACGCGCGATCCGCGACGCCCTCGAGTCGGCGGGCGTTACGGTGCGGACGGAGACAGCCGTCGTGAAAGCCAGCGCGGACACGGTCGCGGTCGCGCGAGCGTCCGGGGACGACCCGAGGGCGACGGACCTGCCAGCCGACGTGTTCGTCTGGACCGGCGGCATCACCGGCGGGAGGGCCCTGGAGGGTCAGCGCCCAGTCGTCAAGCGCGACCTTCGACTCGACGACCGTACGTTCGCCCTCGGCGACGCCGCACGGGTCGTCGACGCCGACGGCGAAGCCGTGCCGGCGAGTGCCCAGGCCGCGATTCGACAGGCCCGGACCGCTGCCGAGAACATCCGGCGGCTGGTCGCCTACGAGCGCGACGGCGGGCTCTTCGAACCGCGGTTGGCGGGCTACAGCTTCGACTCGCCGGGCTGGCTCGTCAGTATCGGCGACGACGCCGTCGCCCAGGTTGGGCCGTCGGTGATCACCGGCAGCCCCGCGCTAGCCCTGAAGGCGACCGTGGGTGCCGGCTATCTGTCGTCCGTTGGGGCCATCCGCGAGGCCGTCGACCTGGTGCAACACGAACTCGGCGGCCAGCACCGCTGTTGAGACCTAGCCCGCTGGATCACCGGTTCGAACGGCCGGCTCGAGGCCCAGCACGACGGGGTCCAGGTCGATACCCGTCACCCCCTCGCCTTGGGTGCCACACGCCCTTCGTCGTGACGACATCGCCCGCTCAGGTCCACTCCCCCAGCCCAGTCTGGACCACGCTCGCGTCGATGCGCTCGAAGCCACGTTCGACCTCGCCGGCGTCCACGCCCCACTCGTCGACCACGTACGAACGGGCGGCCTCGAGATCCGGGTCCAGACTCGTCTCGAAGTCGTAATCGTCGGTGACGTTCGGGTTACGAAACAGGTCCCGAACCCGATCACCGTGTTCAACGCTATCCCCCCGGGCCTCGAGAACGCTCCAGAGGTCGCCGTGTTCGCCGATCGCTTGCAGCGCGGTTTTGGGACCGATCCCGTGGACACCGGGGTTGAAGTCCGTCCCGATGAGGATGGCTGCGTCGATCAACTGTTCGAGAGTCAGGTCGTGTGTTGTGAGCGTCGCCTCGAGGTCCATCAGTTCGGGATCACCCTTGCTGGTGAGTTGGCGCAGCGTCAGGGGTGCGCCAAAGAGCAGGGCGTCGTAATCCTCCGACCCCACGTACTCGGCGTCCCCCCGTTTGACCATGTGGGCGGCCTGGGCTTCCCCCTCCGCTGGGGCCTCGACGATCGGGACGTCGAGCAGGCGAAGCAACTCGCGGCTGGTCTCCTGGATCGTCGGCGTCAGTCGCTGCGTTCGGGACTCGAGTTGCGCGATAGCGACCGTATCGCCCGTTTCGCGTGCCTGCTCGAGTTGATCCTCGTAGACCTCGCGTTGCTCACGGCGGTCGGCGATCTCGTCGGCCTTGAGTTCCGAGGGGCCCCCGTCGAAGACCATCACCGGCGTGATGTCGTGTTCGAAGAACTTCGGCAGGCCCTGCACCATCCCGATCAGGTTGGCCACCTCGGTACCGTCGTCGGTGGTGTACTTCTGACTCGAGGTCCACTTGACCGTGGTCGTCAGGTAGCGATAGAGCCAGTTGTGTGCGTCGACGGCGACGATCCCCTCGATCTCGTCGAACGGGACGGTGTCGATGACGGCGAGGTCCCGAAGTGCTGCGTTACCCATTGGAATGTCATTGGCAGGACGGGGATTTGAACGATTCCCTCCCGGCCGTCCCGTTCACGGTTCAGTTCCAGGCAACGAGTGGAGCCACTGACATCATTGCACACGTCGTCCCCAGACACGTCGGCGATCAGTGTGTGATTGGGTCAGTTGCGACTATTGCTGACGGACAGGTAGCCATCAACGAACATCATGACCGCCAGCAACCCGATCGCGGCCACCAGAACGACGCCACCACCGTATGAGTGACCGACGGTCGCGTAGATGACCACCCCTCCAAGTGCCGAAAGCACACACATCCCGAAGAGTCGTCTGTCGGAAAGATTCGTCATACAGCAGCGTTCTCGAGCGGGGATAAAAGGATACTCGTGGGGGACACACAAATCGAGGTCACCATTACTACAGAAATTAAAGTGTTGGCTCTGTCTGTCGGTTTCTCACGAATTACGAGGACGATTCGGCCGCATCATCGGCTTCCCGCTGGGTCGCCAACATCCCGAGCACGATCAGGGCCGCCGTGGGCACGGCGGCAGCTTGCAACACGTCCGAGGAGAGCGAGAGGGCGACGAGGGCGATCGCACTCAGAAAGCCCCACTTCATCGATCCCGAGCGAACCGCACCCGCCCCGACCCACGCTGCGGCCACGAGCATCGTCAGCCACAGCGCGAGCGCGTGGGAGTACCCGAAGCGATAGAGTAACACCGGTGCCAGCAACGTGACGCCCGCTACGGCGACCAGCGCACTCGCCCGCAGTACCGTCCGCCACAGCGTCATTGTCCGCCCTCTGGAACGCGGTCGTGATAATAGTTGAGAAACGTCCCTACGGCTCCGAGAAGTCGGTCATCAGATCGAGTACGCGAACGTCATCGGGAAGCGCCTCGAGCACGCCCGCCGGCCAGCCGCGGTGGCCCAGGGTGAACGCGCTCTCGGGATTACTCTCGACCAGCCGACAGACGCCCTCGGCTGCCGCCTCGAGGGCCGACCGGTCCGTTCGCTCCGGGACTTCGGCCGCGAGCGGGTACGTCCGCGAGAGCGCACGCGGGAACGGCCCAAACGGCGGCAGGACGCGCCAGGAGGCGTCGTACTCGTCGCTGCTCGAGGCATCGCCCTCGGTCAGGAAGACCGACTCCGGGACCGAGAGTCGTGACAGTCGGTCGTGATGACGCCTGACTTCCGGGCGTCGGGCGCTCTCGTGAGAGGTGTAGAAGAACGTTCCCTTCGAGATGGGGTCCGTGCGCTCGAGTTGGTCGGCGTGGTCGAGCAGGGTCCGGTAGCCGTCCAGCATCCGCGGGTGGCTTCGCGCGCGCTGCTCGACGAGTTCGAGGAGGCGGCCGGCGCGGATGGCGTCCTTGATCCGGCGCATTTCGGCGAAACTGACGTGGAGGTTGTGTCTGGCGAGCGCCGTCTCCCGCTCGTCGTCGGACAGCGCTCGCAGGGTGTCGACCTGGTGGTCGGTACAGACGGGACACGGGCACGGCAGGTGCGTCATGTCCTCGAGGTGGCGAGTCCCACGGACGGTGAGGTAGCGGTCGTCCCGAGCGTAGAGGGCGTACGCCGCCGAGTCGAAGAGATCACAGCCCATGGC
>LKND01000113.1 GCA_001564275.1 Natrialbaceae archaeon Tc-Br11_E2g14
GATGAACCCAACTCCTTCGTGCGGCCGGTGGGCTATGTCGATCCCGATCCGGTCACCCGTCGGATCGGGTTCAGGGACTGTTTTTTGGGCAACGTCCACGCGGCCGATCCCGCGCGCTACGACGGTGAACCCGAGGTCGAATTCGAGTTCGTCCTTTCGGCGACCCAGGACCCACAGCCCGCGACGACGCACCATCATCCGCTCGAGGACGGGCCGGGGAACGAGTGGTCACAGTTCGAGGCGGCCGTCGACACCGCACGGGAGCTGTTGGGAAGCGATGGGCCGGCTCTGATTCACTGCAAGGCGGGCATCTCGCGGAGTACGACTTTGCTTGCGACGGCGATTGCAGCCGAGGAGGGTCGCTCGTTTCGGGAGGCGCTCTCGATGGTGCAGGCCGCACGGCCACTGGCCGTTCCCCACCCCGCGTTGCACGAACTGGCGGTGTGCTATCTGGCGGCGCTCGAGTGAGCGATAGGCCGTCCTCGACGCGGTGTTGGTCGTTGGAACCCATTCGTCTGGTTGCTGGTGGTCGTTCGAACGCACTCGAGTGCTGGCTGTTGGGTTGTTCGAACTCACTCAAGCGCCGTCTCGATCGCCTGCTCGAGGTCGGCGAGCTGATCGTCGACGTGTTCGATGCCCACTGAGACGCGAATCAGGCTGTCGGTGAGCCCGGCCTCGAGGCGTTCCTCGCGAGGGATTGCGGCGTGTGTCATCGGGGCTGGCTGTTCGATCAGGCTCTCGACCCCGCCGAGACTCTCGGCGAGGGTGAACACCTCGGTTTCTTCGACGACGGTCGAGGCCTGCTCGAGCGTGCCGTCGAGTTCGAAACTCAGCATCCCGCCGAAGTCGTCCATCTGCCGGGCAGCGATCTCGTGGCCCGGATGGTCCGCGAGACCGGGATAGTAGACGGCGTCGACCGCTGGATGCTCCGCGAGCCAGTCCGCGATGGTACGGGCGTTCTCACAGTGACGATCCATGCGCACGGGGAGGGTCTTGGTCCCGCGCAGAACGAGAAAACAGTCGAACGGGCCTGGGGTCGCACCGACGGCGTTCTGGTAGAAGCCGAAGCGTTCGTCGAGGTCGGGATCGTTCGTCAACAGGGCACCGCCTACGACGTCCGAGTGGCCGCCGAGGTACTTCGTCAGGGAGTGGCTGACGACGTCCGCGCCCAACTCGAGTGGTTGCTGGAGATAGGGCGTGGCGAAGGTGTTGTCGATGACCGAGATTGCGTCGTGAGCGTCGGCGATAGCGGTCGCGGATTCGATGTCGACGATCGACATGAGCGGGTTCGTCGGGGTCTCCAGCCAGAGCAGTTCGGTACTGTCCTGGAAGGCCGCCTCGATAGCCTCGAGGTCGGTCATGTCCACGAACGTGACCTCGATCCCGTACTGGTCGTAGACCTGCGTGAACAGCCGGTGGGTGCCGCCGTAAACATCGTTGCCCGTCACCACGTGGTCACCGGTCTCGAGCAGATTGAGGACCGTGTTGATCGCCCCCATTCCGCTCGAGAAACACCGCCCGTAGTCGGCCATCTCGAGGCTGGCGAGATTCGCCTCGAGGTCCGTCCGCGTGGGATTCCCGGTGCGGGAATACTCGTAGCCGCGGTGATCGCCGGGGCCGTCCTGTTCGTACGTCGAGTTGGCGTGAATGGGGGTCATCAGCGCCCCCGTTTCCTCGTCGGGCTCCTGGCCGGCGTGGATCGATCGCGTTTCGATCCGGAACTGATCGTCCTCCATGCTCCACTCTGGAGCAGCGGGCCGATTATAGCTGCCGACTCGTCGTCGCCAGCGTGCTGGACCGTGGTGGGGCGTCGCTGGTGGGCGATCCCCGTGGATACCGACGGGCAACTGCCAGCATCGGATCCACTCACACAATCACAGAACGTGCGTTTTATAACCGTCACCGGTCAAGGGCGTCGTACGACTATGCCGAACTCGAACGGACCTCGTCAGGGAACCCGGCGAAAACTCGCGAACAAGCCTCGAGAGCGTGGTGGGTCCCCACCACAGCGCGCCATCCAGGAGTACGACAACGGACAGAAAGTCCACCTCAAGATCGACCCAAGCGTTCCGAAGGGGCGATTCCACCCCCGTTTCGACGGGCGGACCGGCGAAGTCGTCGGCAAGCAGGGGAAGGCCTTCAAGGTGGCAATTACCGACGGTGGCAAAGACAAGACGTTGATCGTCACCGCCGCACACCTCCGAGCCCAGGAATGACAATCTTCAAAGAGATCGTCGACGAGGAGTACCTGACGGTCTCGGAGGCGAAGGACCTGCTCGCGGACATCGAGGCCGAACGAGCACTCGACGAGGAGCGAGAGCTTCGGTACGAACTCGCTCGCGCGATCGAACACGTCAATCGCTTCGCCGTCCTCGACACCGAGGACGCCAATGCCCTGGTCGAGGACCTTCAGGAACTCGAGAAAGTCGACGAACCGACGGCCTACAAGATCGCGAACCTCATGCCACGTGACCGCCACGAGTTGCGGACCGTGTTCGCCCAGCAGCGATACTCCGTCTCGGGCGAGGAACTGGACGACATTCTGAACATCGTCGCCCAGTACGCCTGATACGGATTCGTGTCGTCTCTTACCGGTGAGTGCCGAACCGGGGCTGGCACTCAACGGGAAATAGTGACACTAAACCGTATGATTGGGTGTTCTTGTCGTCGCTGGACCACAAAAGACGACACCACTCGAGTGGTTCCGAATCACTCGTGCACGTCGTTGGGTCCAGGATCCATCGACGCTGTTCCCGTGGTTCGCGGGTGAATCGCAGGATCGACGGCGGTGAAACAACGACAGCGAGCCGACTCTTTAAGTAGGCGCTGCACGTACAATGTGGCCATGAGCGAAGTCGAGAGCGACGATGACGACGTCCGTCGAGCGGTGGTGTTGGATTATCTCGCCCACGGCCTCTCCCAGGGTCGACGCCGATATCAGGGATCGCCGGCAGGCTACGCGATGACCCTCGACGATTTTACCCTCTACCAGGTTGCCTTCGACGAGGACGCTCGGATCACCATTGGCAAACGCGTTGTCGTCGAACCGCCCTCGGCACGCGACCGCATCGAGGAGTGCCACGAAATCTCCTACGAAGACCTCTCCTCGGGTGCCCAGTCCGAACTGGAGTACGTGGTCCACGACGTGATCGAGGACGAGGAGGAACGATTCGTCGAGTTCTTCAACGAGGCCCAACCAATCTCCTTGCGACTCCACCAACTCAACCTCCTCCCGGGAATCGGGAAGAAGCTCCGAAACAACATCCTCGACGAACGCAAGCGAAAGCCCTTCGAGAGTTTCGAGGATCTCGAGGAACGCGTCTCCGGCTTGCACGACCCAGCCGAGGTGTTGGCGAAGCGAATTCTCGAGGAACTCCGCGACGAGGACCTGAAGTATCGGCGGTTCGTCGGATACGAACCCACCGACCAGTAGGTGTGGGTCCGGTTCCGGTGGGCTGTGCGCACCGGTGAGTGGCGGTGTGGGCTGGCTGACCTGGATCAGTTGCCACGACTGAAGTGGTGGCCCGTCGGTGTGTGTCCGTGAGCGTGATCCAGGAGAGTGTGCGATCCCCTAATGGGGTGTGCATCCTCCGGCCTCGACGGCCCCCAGGAGGTAGACGGGTTCACGTCCGTCGTGTGATACTGGCGGTAACTCGTGGGTACCCCGAATCTGTTCACGGGATTGAGCCACGAACCGTCGGGGACTCGAGACGGTGCGTTTAGGAACCCCTGTCCCGTACGGCCGGGAAATGAGAGATCCTGACGGGTTGATCGCGCGGGCCGGGGTTCGCGGCGACCCGAATCGCGATCAACACTTTCTGATCGACGATCGGGTCCTCGATCGACTCCCGACGCATCTCGAGTTCGACGCCGAGTTGGGGGACGCCGCTGACGCTTCCCCACCGTTTGCCGACCCGTTCGAGCATGTCCTCGAGATCGGTGGCGGCCCGGGTGTCCTCACCGACCGACTGCTCGCGGTCGCCGACTCGGTGACCGTCGTCGAGCGCGATCGACGCCTCGCGAGTTTTCTCGCCGAGGAGTTCGCCGATGCCATCGCCGCCGATCGGCTGACGGTCATCGAGGGTGACGCCCTCGAGGTGGATTTGCCCCCGTTTTCGGCGTCGGTTTCCAATCTCCCTTACGGAGTCTCGAGCGAAATCGCGTTCAGGCTCTTTCCGGCGGGGCGGCCGCTGGTGCTCATGTTTCAGCGGGAGTTCGCCGAGCGGATGGTGGCCGATCCCGGGACGCCGGAATACGGTCGACTGTCGGTCTCGAGCCAGCACTATGCCGCCGTCGAGATCGTCGAGACCGTCCCGAAGGAGGCGTTCTCGCCGCCACCGACGGTCGAAAGTGCGGTCGTCAGGGCGATTCCCCGAGAACCTGCGTACGTCGTTGCTGATGAGGACTTTTTCCTCCGGTTCGTCAAGGCTGTATTCACCCAGCGTCGGAAGACGATGCGCAACGCTATCCGGAACACGGCCCACATTTCGGGGCTCTGCGATCCTGATGCGGTGGTCGACGCTGCGCCCGAATCCCTCATGGGAAAGCGGGCGGGGGCCCTCACGCCGGCCGAGTTCGCCGAACTGGCGACCATCGCTCGAGACGTGGGATCCACGTCGGGTGAACAATCGTGTTGATCGAGTTTCTCACGACCCTCGACTGGCTCGCCGCCGAGTTCGAGACCCAGGGGCAGCGACTGGCAGTCACGGTCGCGGCGATGGGCGCGGTCTTGCTCGTCTTGCTCTCCCATCGGAACCTGCAGGCGTGGTTGACGACACGGACCAAGCCGCTCTATGCGGACATCATCACGACGGTCGTGCTTCTCGGGGTGAGTTTCCTCTCGTTGCTCGTCACGATTGGTGTCTGGGGCGTGCGCGAGGAACTCCAGGACGTCTTCGAGCAGACGGGCCTCGGGGCAGAGGTCGTCGTCCAGATTTCGATCACCTTCGTGGTCTTCGTCATCACGTACATCGTCTGGCGGTTCCTCAAGCGCCTGCTCCACGACATCATCGCGTCCTCGGCGTCGATCACGAGTCACCAGGAGGAGGTGAGCCACCGCGTCATCCAGGTCGTCCTCTGGTCGTTCGCAATCGTCTTCGTTCTCGGTATCTGGGTCGACGACCTGGGTGGGCTCCTGGTCGGGGCCGGCTTCCTCGGAATCGTCGTCGGTATGGCGGCCAGACAGACGCTGGGGACGATTCTCGCGGGTTTCGTCCTGATGTTCTCCCAGTCGTTCGAGGTCGGCCACTGGATCGAAATCGATGGACGAGAGGGGACCGTCACCGAATTCTCGATTTTCAACACGCAGCTGCAGTCGTTCGACGGCGAGTACATCAGCATTCCCAACGACGTCGTGACCTCGAGCATCGTCACGAACCGGTCGCGGAAGGGGCGAATCCGGGTGGAAGTCGACGTCGGCGTCGATTACAGTACCGACGTCGAACAGGCCGCCACACTGGCCCGCGATGCCCTCGAGGGCGTCGAACAGGCGATGGACGTTCCCGAACCGCAGGTGGTCACGAAGCAGTTTGGCGATTCCGCCGTCCTGCTTGGGGTTCGATTCTGGATCGATCGGCCGAGCTCCCGTCGAAAGTGGGCTGCGAAGACGGCCGCGATTCGGGCAATCAAGTCGCAGTTCGAGGCCGCCGACGTCAAGATCCCGTTCCCACAGCGGGAGTTGACCGGTCGGGCGGAGGCTGACGGGTTCCGAATTACTGCCGGCTCCGATGGGGAAACGCCCGAATCCGGCCAGGACGACGATTCGTCGACGTCAGTCGGTGAGCATGATGGTGACGCCCAGGGGATGCCATCCTCGGCAGGCGACGCCACCTCGACAGCGCCGAGCCAGCCGGAGGACGAGTGATGGACCTCGCCGATCGCCGCGGCCTCGAAACCGACGTGTATCAGCCCGCGGAAGACTCACACCTCCTCGCGGATGTTGCCTGTGCCCACATCGCGCCCTCATCGCTCGTGCTCGAGGTGGGGACGGGATCGGGGTACGTGGCCGATCGGCTCGCCCGGGAGGCTGGGGCGCGTGTGGTGGCCGCGGATATCAACCCCAACGCGGTCGAGGCGGCTCGAGCACGCGCCAGGTACGGTCTCGAAGGGGCGGCAGATACCGACGCGAGTGCCGATACCGACGACGGTGAGCATCGCGACGAGCGAGAGGATGGGCAACCGCGAGGGACGCTCTCGAGTCGACGGTCGGGTCCTTACGGGGTCGAACCATCGGCGTTCGAGGTGGTCCGTGCCGATCTCGTGTCACCGTTCGCAACGGATGCCTTCGATGCTGTCGTGTTCAATCCGCCCTACCTCCCCACCGATCCGGATCACGAGTGGGACGATTGGATGGAGCGGGCGCTCTCCGGGGGAGCGGACGGGCGGGCCGTCATCGACCCGTTTCTCGAGGCCGTCCCCCGTGTCCTCGCGGATGACGGTGTGGTCTACCTGCTGGTGAGCAGTTTGACCGGTGTCGATGCGGTGGCCGAGCAGGCTGGGGTCGCCGGATTCAGTGCCGTGGCGCTGGCCGACAAGTCGTTTCCGTACGAGACGTTGACGATCCTGAAGTTGCGACAATGAGTCACAGTCGAGGGGCTTGTGCTGACACCAGTGAACGGTTGAGAACCCCTGGACTGATTGGCTCGAGCTATAGTAACAAGTGAAACGAGTTCCACACCCTCACAGCGAGCCATGGTATCGTGAGGGTGTGGAATGCTGTTCAGTGGCTACTGCAGTTTCTCTCGAGGGATGACCAGTCGATTCAGGGTGTGGGATCACCGTCCCGGTGCGATTACTGTTGTGCATTAACACGGATGGAAAATATTAAGCTTCGGTATAGCCTAGCGGCTACCAGGTATGACTGAATACGTTTCGACCACGCCGGGCCTGTTTCCGCTCCCGGACTGGGCGAAAGACGATCTCTCGGATTTGAAGGGCCATCAGAAACACGACCTCATCAGCGGCGACGAGGGCGAGGCGATCACCGACGTCTACGCGGAGGCCCGGAGCGACGTGGTCGACGTGCAGGCTGGGGCCGGCATTGATCTCGTTTCGGAGGGGCAGTTGCGGTGGGACGATATGCTCGCTCACCCCCTGACCGTGCACGAGGCCGTCGAGACGGGTGGCATCGTCCGCTACTACGACAACAACAACTTCTATCGCGACCCAGTCGTGACCGACGACCTGACGTTCTCCGGGGACGTCGCGAGCGAACTCGAGGCTACTGGGGCCCTCACCGAGGAGCCACTCCAGGCGGTATTACCCGGCCCGTACTCCCTCGCCGACCTCGCGACAGACGAGCACTACGGTGACGAGTCGACGTTCCTCGAGGCCGTCGCCGACTTTCTGGCCGGCGAAGTCGACGCATTCCCCGCACACGAGACGCTGTTCCTCCTCGAGCCATCGCTCGTCGAGAACCCACCGGGGGACGGCCTGGACGAGCAGGCGAGTGACGCAATCGACACCGTCGCGGCGGCGACAGACGCCGACGTGATCGTTCATCCCTTCTACGGCGCGCTCGAGGAGAAGATGTACGCACACCTGCTGGATGCAGACATCGACGCCGTCGGCTTCGACTTCGTGACCGAACAGGACCAGAGCCTCTACAATCTCCAGGAGTACGGCGCGACCGACGACATCGCCCTTGGGCTCGTGGACGGCCAGAATACGCTGGTGGAAGAACCCGAGGCGGTCCGCGAGCGCGCGGCCTGGGTGTTCGACCGGCTTCCGGTCGCCACGTTCGACACCGCGTACCTGACGACAAACACCGAGACGTTCTATCTGCCGTACGCCAAGTTCGAGGCCAAACTCGAGGCCCTCGTTGAAGCCGCTTCGCTGGCGGAGGTGACCACTGCATGAGCCAGGACCAGAACAAAGATCAGTTTCGACCCGAGGACCACCCGAACGACCACTTCCTGCTGTCGACCGTCGTCGGCAGCTACCCCAAGCCAAAGTGGCTGAACCGTGCGAAAGAGCTCCACCAGGATCCCGAGCACGGCTTCGATGAGGACGACTACCAGGAGGCGCTCGACGACGCCTCCAGACTCATCGCCCACGAGCACGAACGGGCAGGGCTCGACGTCGTCGTCGACGGGGAGATGCGGCGCAACGAGATGGTCGAGTACTTCGCGCATCGCATCGAGGGCTACGAGTTCAACGGCCCGGTCAAGGTTTGGGGTCACAACTACTTCGACAAGCCCTCCGTCGTGAGCGAGGTCGAGTACACCGAGACCTGGCTCGTCGACGAGTACGAGTTCACCGCCGAGGCCACGAACCGCCCGGTGAAAGTTCCGATCACGGGGCCGTACACCCTCGCCAACTGGTCGTTCAACGAGGCCTACGAGGACGAGGAGGCCCTCGCGTACGACCTGGCGGACCTGGTGAACGAGGAAATCGAGAAACTCGTCGAGGCCGGCGCACGTTACATCCAGATCGACGAGCCCGCGCTGGCGACGACCCCGGACGACCACGCCATCGTCGGCGAGTGTCTCGAGCGGATCGTTGCGGACATCCCCGAAGCGGTCCGAATCGGACTGCACGTCTGCTACGGTGACTACTCCCGGATCTACCCGGAGATCCTCGAGTTCCCCGTCGACGAGTTCGACCTCGAACTCGCCAACGGCGACTACGACCAGCTCGAGGTGTTCACCGACCCCGACTTTACGAAAGACCTGGCCCTCGGGGTCACCGACGTTCACGTCGCCGAGGTCGAATCCGTCGAGCAGATCGAGCGCAACATCGAGA
>LKND01000037.1 GCA_001564275.1 Natrialbaceae archaeon Tc-Br11_E2g14
TAACTCGAGTTCGGACTGTCCGGACAAGCATCCAGACCCAGATACGCATCCGGATCCTCCGCGACTTCGATCTTGACGCGCCGTTGCGACTGAATGCGGGTAAACGCGCCCGAGCCCAGCAGGGCGCCGCCACCGATGGCGGAACCGCCGACCCCGAGCAGGAATTTTCGTCGTTCCATGGGTATCACTTGCTCGCGCCCGACTCCCCACCCTATCGTGGGACATCCCACAGGTGGCGATCGGACGCGTCACTCGAGGCGTCCACACTCCCACCCTTGTGTATACACAGACAGCAGTGACGACAACCGATCCCAGTCGAACGTTCACGGGAACCTACCGCTCGGACAGGGGCCGTATAGCAATGTCACGGTCGACTGTCTTCGCACACATGACAGGCGATTGGCTCGGTCACTGGATTCCCCTCGAGGTGGAACGATGAAGCGACGAACGTTCGTCCGCGCGATCGGTGCCGGGAGCGTCGGTGCCGGTGCGCTCGTCGGCACCAGCGGTTACAGCACGATCAGGTCACAGCGACGCGTGAAACTCGAGGTAGATGGTGAAGATATTGATCGTCGAGAAATTAGCTTCGTCGCGTTCTGTATCGCAAATGAAGACCTCGAGGCGGGGCATAGTCACGAAAATTTCTCAGTCGAAACCGACGAATTCGAAAATGATGATCTCGTTGGGATCGAGTGGGATTCTGACGGGGTCCCCGTCCAGACCGTTGTTCTAAAGACCGGACCCGAATTCTTCAATTTCGACGTTTCGGGGAGCACGTCTGGAACAAACATCGTCGGTGACCGTGGAGACGGAGAAGAGGGTAACGACCAGCGGCCCCCGACACCGTGTGGGTTCGATGACGACTTCTGTAGTGTCAAGTTTGATTGGGACGGTGAAGCGTTCGAGTGGGACCCTGGACAAGATGATTGTTTCCAGGACTGACCAAAATCCATTGCGAACCACTGGCGGCTTTTGAAGAGGCACCAACCCACAAGACGTGGCGCTGGTGCCATACCTCGGGTCAAAGGGTTCGAAATACTGGTATTCTCGTCAATGTCCGAAGCGAACCTCCGCGAGGTCCAAAAGGAAAGTGGTTTGAAACTTTCGAAATCCCGCATGCGTTTCAAACGACCCCGAGGCAATCAGTGCTTCGTCACGCCTGAACGTGTGGCCCAAATCGATAGCGGTTGTCCGGTTCGCTCATACTTCGACCCGTGACGGAGTACTCGGCCTTCCCCGCCCGCAAACTTTCGAAAAGTGACCTTCCGATTTATCCATCGGTATGGACTCGCTGAAAATCGTCTTAGAGAGCCTGTTGAGATTACATGAACTCTATATAAAAACCCCACAATCACATCGCTCCGCTCGAGCGGTCACCCGCCTACGCGGGCGACTGCTAGATACCCATGGAACGACGAAAATTCCTGCTCGGGGTCGGGGGTACTGCCATCGGCGGCAGCACACTCATCGGCTCCGGTGCGTTCAGTCGAATCGAATCACAACGACGTGTCAAGATCGAAGTGGCGGAGGACCCGGATGCGTATCTGGGTCTGGATGGCTGTCCGGACAGTCCGAACTCGAGTTACACCGAAATCGACGACTCGGGGCATCTTGCCGTCGAGATGTCGCCCGAGAACGAAAATGCGGATAACGACCTCGGAGAGGGCGTCAATTCCGATTCCAGAACATGGTTCGATAACGTCTTTCAGATCTGTAACCAGGGGAAAGACGAGATTTGTGTCTGGATCGGTGATGACGAGGACTGGCCTCGTGTAGACGATGACGAATTTGACGAAGAAGATTACGCCGAGTACGATGGAGATCGACGGGTCGATTTCTACATCGGCGACAACGATGACCGATCTATCGTCGGGGCTGAAAACGCATACCCGATCGCCGTCGGGGAGTGTGTCTGCATTGGGATCAAGACGAACACGAAAGGACTCGAAGCGGGCGACCAGCTCCTCGACGTGTTCGATGACGAAATCGTGATCCACGCCGATGTGGACTGTCCCGAAAACGACAACCGAGAAGCGAGAGGCGAAACCGCATGGGCGTTGAAACGCACCACGGAGCGAACCGAGAACAGGCTAAACAGCCTACAGAACATCAGTCGGTGGGGATGGTACATACCGTACGAGGAAAGTGACGGGCAAGTCGAAGCCGACCTCATCGCTGGTGCAGGGAACAACGCCCCGGATGCGGGCGACAACGTCGCAGACGTGACAATCGACGACGACGGCGAGACGCTCTCCATCGACATCGAGATGGACGAAGAGTGGACCTTGGACAACAGCGAGGTGTTTGCCGGTTCACTCGGGGGGTTAGAAGACACTCGTGCAGCACCCGGACAGTTCCCGTTCAAGAGTAACGACGAGTTCGACGCCGCAAGCTACGAGATCGATCTAGACGACGATAGAATCGATGGAGAACTCGAGGTAATCGCCATCCACGCAGACGTCACCACCGAAGAGTAAGATTACGCGGTGCCACGAAGCAGTCGGGCACCACAATCTCCACACTCGACCGCCATCTTCCTCACCGTCGAACAACACGATTCAACAGTCTCTTCCTTGCCGCCGATCTCGCCCCCACAGGTCGGACACTCTTCGAGGAAGGCTCGGAGGCCAGTCAACACGACTCCCTGTTCCTCGCCCGTCAGTTCTTGCCAGCCAGAGCCGTGTTCGTCCAGGGCTGGTGTGGCAGCGAGGTCTGCGAGAAACGCGGCCTCTGCGGGCCAGATACCGATCCGATCGCCCTCGTACCGGGCGACGTAGCCTCCAGTCGATTCCTCGAGGGCCAGTTCTTCTTCCTCGAGGCCGAGACGCCCAGCCAGGGCTGCGAGTCGGGCGTCTTCGTCTTCCAGCGTGGCAATTCGTTCACGCCAGGCGGTCCGGAACGTCAACTCGAGGCAGAGGTCCTCCTCCTCGGCGCAGTCGACCACGACGCCGGTCGACCGAAGCAGGGATTCAACTCCTTCACTCGCCCCCTCGCCGTCGATGTCCCCGTCGGCCTCGATACCCTCCACGTGGCTTCCGAACAGTCGGTGGATACGGTTGGGAAGGTATCGCTTCGTAAGTTCGGGCGTGCCCGGGACCAAGTAGCCACGGAGGTAGATTGTTGTTATGAAGACGGCGAAGGCAATACCTCCGACTATCGGGGTCGTGAAAGCAAAGAGCAGTCCCGATAGGACAATAGCGATGAGTGCGTTCACGGTGGTACAGGGGAAACAGCGGTTCTCACCCGTGTATTCGGGTTGTCGGATCAATTTGAGCAGATTTGTTACTGTCGTCTGCATACGAACGCTCACGTCGAAGGCACCCATTGGTATAGAATAATTACCGTCACGAAAGCCGTCATTTCCGGGAAAACAAGCTGTCGAACCTGGCGGAATACCCGTGCGGAGGTCCTAACCGAGGCTCCCGACCAGCCCAGCCAACGTCTCGAGGCTGTACTGTCCCGGCGCGGTCGCCTGTTCGGGATCCACCGGTGCGTAGCCGATTTTCGACCCGTACACCGGAGCGACGGCCCGCGTGTGTCGCCCAATCTCGCCCATCGCCATCGTCGCCACGCAATCGCCGTGGGCGGTCAACTGTTCGGTCGCCGAAAGCAACGCGATGGTATCGGCTTTCGACGTGGCCGTCACCGCGAGTTTCGCCACGTCGCCGTACTTTCCCGCTTCGGTCAGTGTTCGAATGAGTTCCGGTCGCGGTGGGGTTGCGTCGAAATCGTGACTCGAGACGACTACCGAGACGTCAGCCTCCGCGGCGGCCCCGAGGACCCCGTCGGCATCGCCCTCGAGAATCGAGGCCAGTTCGACGTCGATGGCTTCGACGACATCGTACGCGAGCGCGCTCGAGAGCGCACCCAGCCGCCCCTCGTCTTCTGCCTCCCCACCCTCCCAGTCGGCCCGATTGGTGGCCAGGATCGGCAATTCGCCGTCGTAGGCCTCGAGCGCCGCCATCGGATCGTCGGCGAGATCAATCCGAAACTCGAGGCAGTCGGCGTGAGCGCGAGCCTGCGGTTCCTCGCCGAGGTCGGCCGTCGAGGCTGCGAGGGTAAACGAATCGAAGTCCATGATGGGGAATGCGCCTGGCTCGAGAAAAGTGCCTCGCCAGCGGCTGTTTTCGTCGTGGCGGTCGACACAATCGGTGCGCCTGGGGAGCGAACAACCGCAGGAAGGTGATCGACCGGCTCAGGCCATGCCAATGGTCTCTTCGGCCTCGAGCAACTCGTGGTAGCGGTTGCGGATGGTGACCTCGGAGATGTCGGCGACGTCACTGACGGCGGCCTGGGTGGTCTTCTCGTTGGTCAACAGTGCAGCGGCGTACACTGCGGCGGCGGCGAGGCCCACGGGCGACTTGCCGCTGTGGACGCCCTTCTCCTTGGCGTTGCGGAGCAGGCCGCGGGCACGGTGTTCGGCTTCGTCGGAGAGCTCGAGTCCCGAAGCGAACCGGGGAACGTAACTTTCCGGATCGGCGGGTTGGACCTCGAGGCCCAGTTCACGGACCACGTAGCGGTACGTGCGGGCGATCTCGTTTTTCTCGACGCGGCTGACGTCGGCAATCTCGTCGAGGCTGCGCGGGACGCCAGCCTGGCGGGCAGCGGCGTAGACACACGAGGTGGAGACACCTTCGATCGAGCGTCCAGGGAGCAGGTCCTCGTTGAGTGCGCGGCGGTAGATGACGCTCGCAGTCTCGCGAACGTTGTTCGGGAGTCCGAGGGCGCTCGACATGCGGTCGATTTCGCCCAGGGCCTGTTTCAGGTTGCGCTCCTTGCTGTCACGAGTGCGAAAGCGCTCGTTCCACTTGCGCAGGCGCTGCATCTTCTCGCGCTGACGACTGCCCAGGGAGTTGCCGTAGGCGTCCTTGTTTCGCCAGTCGATGTTGGTCGACAGCCCCTTGTCGTGCATGGTGTTCGTCGTCGGCGCGCCGACACGGGACTTCTTGTTCTTCTCGGCGGAGTCGAACGCGCGCCATTCGGGGCCGCGGTCGACCGAGTCCTCCTCGACGACGAGCCCACAATCCTCGCAGATGGTCTCGCCGTGTTCGTCGTCGACGACGAGTTGGCCGGTACACTCCGGGCAGCTGAGATCGTTCGATTCGCCTTCTCGTTCGTCCTCGGTGACCTCGTCACGTCGGGCTCTGGTGGATAGTCGTGTGTTCGTCATGGATACGAAATCCGCTCGGCCGAGCAACAACGGAGACGCTCGGACGGAGTCGTTACTTCCTGTCTTCAGACACCCGATTAATAAAGGTTCCGAAAAATTCTCCCGAGAGTGCCTGAAACCTGGTTATTCGTCCGGAATGGCATGAACAATCCAAACATTCAAATATCTCCGTGTGTCGGCGTCACACGATCAGCCCCACCGACGAGTGGACACTCGAGACGAAGCGAGGTCGTTATTCCCTCCGCGCCGGGACTGCCGCCATGCACGTCGTCGTGGGCAGTGGCAATCCGGTCAAACGGGATGCCGTCGTCAGTTGTCTCGAGCGATACGATCCAGTGGTCCAGTCGGTTCCGGTCGACTCGGGGGTCAGCGACCAGCCACGTGGTATCCAGGAGACGCGACGTGGAGCCCGAACGCGAGCCCGCCGTGCCCACGAGGCCATCGCGGCGGCCGACTACGGGGTTGGACTCGAGGGCGGGGTTGCCCTGTTCGACGACACCGCGACACGTTCACTGATCATGTGGGTGGCAGTGACGGACGGCACACGGGTTCGGCTGGCGGGTGGCCCCACGATCGAACTGCCCGCGAGTGTCACCGAGCGCCTCGCGGACGGGGCGGAACTCGGGTCCGTGATGAACGACCTGGTCGGGCGATGTGACGTTGCCGAGACCTCGGGGGCGACTGGCGTTCTCACCGACGGGTTGACCGACCGTGAGCGCGCCCTGGAACTCGCGACGGCCTGTGCCTTCGGCCCGTTTCTCACCCCGCACTACGATCTCTAGTCGATTACTAATCGATGATTACTGCAGTCGACGGCGACGCGAGGTCCAGTAGCCACTGGTTACCAGTCACGGCCACGGGAGACGGCGGGCCTGTGGCGAGCAAAATGTTCAATTTCGACGGAACGTCTCACCAAAGAACCAATTAACTGGGCGTACCAACGCCCCCAGGACACCACTTACCTGGCCCCGATTGAATCCACCGAACCGCTATCCGACGACGGGTTAGCCTCCTGTACCAAACCCGCTAAGTCCCTCTCTGCCCACCCTCGAGGTATGAGCACCGCATCGCCACCTGACCTGACAGGCAAACAGCGACAAATCCTCCAGTACCTCCGCGATCGTGCCACCACGAAGACCTACTTTAAATCGCGGCTCATCGGTGAGGAACTCGGGATGACCGCGAAGGAAGTCGGCGCGAACATCACGGCCCTCCAGGGTGGTGACTACGACGTCGATATCGAAAAGTGGGGATACTCCTCGAGTACGACCTGGAAAGTCGTCCGCTGAGCGGGATTGCCGTTCTGCGTATTGGGTAGTGACCAGTCGGTCCGCGTCGACCGCTAGTCGACAGTCAGTCTGTGTCCACCCTCTCACAGGAGGGGAATTTGAGAGGGAAATCAATCGACTGACTGGTGATTGCGGGAGGGCCCCCATCGATCGGGTCGAAGAGGTCGTTCCCACCGGAGTCCCGTCGCCTACAGCACGTCCGGAAGCGCCTCGAGCGAATCGATCTCGTGGGCCGTTTCGATATCGAGGTCGAGCGACGCCGTCTCGTTTTCCGGGCGTCTGATGAACACCGGTTCGAGCCCGGCGCGTTCGGCAGCCACGATGTCGGTCTCGCGATCGCCGACGTAAATGCCATGGGTGCGCTCGAGGGCGTCGAGGGCCTCCTCGAGGTAGTGTGGGTCGGGCTTTCGCCGACAGTATCCGTCGACGCCGAGGTCCCGTCCACGGGTGTAGGCAAACGCGTCTAACTGGAACGCTTCGACGACGGCGGAGACGAGTGGATCGTAGTTGTTACTCACGAGTCCGAGATCGTATTCGCCGGCGAGATCCGAGAGCACCCTTGTGTCCGGAAATATCGAGCGCTCACCCGAGCGAATCCGTTCGATCTCCGCCGTTGCACACGCCCGTTCTCGCCTCGCGTAACACGTGACGGGATCGATCCCAGCGGCCGAACAGGCCTCACGAAACGCCTCGCTGTAGGCCGTCGATCGCTTCACCGAATCCGGGAATCGGGACGGATCGACGTCGAACGTCTCGAGGGCCGATTCGAGTGCGCGCGCCGTCGTCGCGGGATCCAGGCCGGGCCCCTCCAGAATCACGCCGTCCATGTCGAAAAGCAGTACGCGGTCTGGCGATCGACCGGTGGTCGCCGGAAAGGTGTGGTTTGATTGCATGGCTCTCAATCTGGGGTTGGATGCGAGTTGGCTCCGAGCTGACCGTCGGCTGATCCGTGCTTCGCGGTGGGCCATCGCTCGTGTCCCCTCACGTAAATCAGCGGCGGTGACGGTCAAGAACGTTGCTAAGACTCATATAGAGATCCCTGTACGGGTGTGATTGACCACCGAGAAACCGGTCCGCCGTACCGTCAGTTCCGATCGTAGCGAATCAGGTCGTCCGCCTCACGAGCCAACGACGTGGTCCGCTCACCGAATGAGTCCGCATAGCGAACCAACAACAACAGCAGGGTTTCTGGTCGTTCGACCGCATAGCCGTCCTCGCGCGAGAGCAAGCCCGCCTCCTCGAGTTTCCCCGCGTACTTGCTCACGGTGGGCGGGGATACCTCGAGAGCCTCGGCGAGGTCACTCGCGCTTGCGTCGGGGTTCGCGAGCAATTCGACCAGCATGCCCCGTGGGGTCCCCCGTCGGAGGTATCCGAGGGCGTTCTTTTCGAACTCGTCGAACCGTCCAGTCGGGACGAACCGCTTGTACTCACCATCGGCGTAGGACTCGACGGCTCCCAGTTCCTCGAGCCGACGGAGGTGGTGCTGGGTTTCACCCGTCCCCAACTGGAGGTCGTCCCTGATCTTCGAGAAGTGGGCTCCTGGGGTCGTCGACAGGTAGCCCGCGATGGCGTCACGGGCGTCACTCTCGCCGGTGTCTGCGCTGGCGGTGTCGGAAAACGTCGCGATCGGCGACACCGCCCCGACGGCGGCGAACCGACGCAGGGTCGCCCGTTTCTCCTCGTCGACCCTGTCGGAGCCTGTCATTGCTTCTTATATTTCGAAACGCGGTGGAGGGTAAAACGCGTTTCGCTGTCGTTCGGCTAGTGATTGTGATCGATTCGGCGTCGAAACGCCTCTCAGTTGGACGTCGTGTCGTCGGGGAGGGCGGCTTCCTCGGGGGCCTCCTCGAACTCCTGATCCATGTTGTCGATAACGGCGTCTTTGCCCTCCTTGATCGCCTGGGCCTCCTGCTCCATCGCCTCGAGGTCCATCTCCGCTTCCTCGTCGATTTCACCGATGATCTCGGCGATGTCGTCGAGGCCGATCAGTTCGCGGGTCTCGTCGTCGAACTCGAGGCTCTCGAGTTCCGCCCCGTCTTCGCTGACGTCGCTGCCCGAGAGGTGCTTGCCGTAGCGGCCGATCATCGAGGACAGTTCCTGTGGCAGCACGAACGTCGTCGACTCGCCCTGACCGATTTCGGCGAGGGTGTCCATGCCGCGGTCGATGATCGCCCGTTCGCCCATCGATTCGGCAGAGCGTGCGCGCAGGACCGTCGAAATCGCGTCACCCTGTGCCTCGAGAATCTGGCTCTGCTTTTCACCCTGGGCACGGATGATCTGACTCTGTTTGTCACCTTCTGCCTTCTCGACGGCACTGCGGCGTTCACCCTGTGCCTCGAGGATCATGGCACGGCGTTTCCGCTCGGCGGAAGTCTGTTGCTCCATCGCGCGCTGGACGTCCTTCGAGGGGTTGACCTCGCGGACTTCGACGCTCTCGACACGAATTCCCCACTCGTCGGTGGGTTCGTCGAGTTCCGTGCGGATGCGCGCGTTGATCTCCTGGCGTTTGTTGAGCGTATCGTCGAGTTCCATGTCACCCAGGACCGCACGCAGGGTGGTCTGGGCCAGATTGGAGACGGCCGTCTTATAGTCATCCACCTCGAGGAACGCCTTCTTGGCATCCATCACGCGGATGTAGACGACGGCGTCGGCGGTCACCGGGGAGTTGTCCCGCGTGATCGCTTCCTGTCGGGGAACGTCGATCGTCTGGGTCCGCATGTCGAAGGTGTACGTGCGGGAGACGAACGGCGGGATCACGTTGATACCTGGCTCGAGGAGTTTGCGGTACTCACCGAAGACCGTCAGTGCGCGTTTTTCGTACGCGTTGACGATTTCGATGGCACTCAGGAGGGCAGCGAGCACTACGACGAGTACGAGGGCACCGATAAACAGCCCGAACTCCGCTGATTGTGCGAGTATGAGGTCCGGAACCATAACTAATTCTTACGGCGGCGGCGGTAAAAACGTTCCCTTATATGAACAACATGTGCGCCCTCATCCGTGCCGGGCCCAGGGGTCACTCCGTCTCGGTCAGCTCTTCGCTCTCGTCGTCGGTTTCGATGCGTTCTCTCCCCTCACTGCGCCCACTCGAGGCCGCCTCCTCTGGCTCCTCGGACTGGGATTTCTCGGCTGCCCGTCCACGAGCGAGTTCACGATCGATGCTGTCGGTCTCGAGGTCACCGAGTGACGCAACGGTGAGCACGTTGCCGCCCCCCGGGTCGAGGACGATGATCTCCTCCCCCTCCTCGATGGTGCCCTCGTACGCGCGAGCGGAGTAGTGTGGAGCGAAGCCGCCCTCGTCCAGCTTGACTTCACCGGAGCGGTTGGTGACGGTCTCGGTGACGTAGCCGGTGGTGCCGGACAGCGAGTCGGAGTCTTTGGTCTGGGCGGTGCCTTTCCCGCCGTAGAAGTCGAACTCCCGATAGACCCACGTGGCTGCCCCGCCGATCAAGAGCGTCACGGCGGCGAGTATCAGCGGAGTTGCGATTGGCGGAAAGAGCACGCCGATGAGTCCTGCACCCACCAGTGCCACGCCGATGACGATGAGATGTGCGCCAGGGGAGATGGCCTCGAGTGCCATCAATCCAAGTCCCGCAGCCAGGAGCGCGAAAGGAAGATTACTGGCGAGGAGTTCGAGCATAGGTGACCGTTGGGGTTGGGCCCGATTAAATGTTTACCGCGCGGGCGAGTGAGCAACCCGCTGCATTTCACTGGCGATTCGTTCTCTGGCCGTGACTGTCCGGGACAGGGACGCCGCTCAAATGACGAGTATCGAGCCCAATCGAAACATGATGAGCAACATCGCGATCGCCCCGATGACGACGAATATCGCGTTCTCGAGCGAGGGGGACCCGGGTTCGATGATCCGGTCGCTCGGCTCGGGTCCGAGGTATTCCGCTTCGTCCGGGCCCTCCGTATCCGCTCCATCCTCCAGTGCACTCGAGGCGGCGACGCTGGCTTCGCGATGCTCTGGGCTCGCGACCGGAATTCGGTCGTCCTCTCCAGCCGCCTCACTGGGTCGACCGCCCGCCGCCCCCTCCGATTTGGAGGGGTCCGGGTCGCTGGTGGATCCGCCGTCGTCGGTAACGACCCACTCGCGGTCGGTCTCGTGCTCGTCCATGCGCCTCGTTGGGGATCGGCCGGCAAAAGTCCGAGGTTCGATTCGGCCACCGACGGTCCGTTCTTCACTCGCGAGATCGGCGATCGTCGACGTTCCCCTCGTAGACGACGCCGCGTTCGCCGTCGATGGTCACCGTCTGATCGGCCGACAGATCGCCCACGTCCGCGTCACTGACCATCGGGACGTTCGTCTCGCGCGCCACGAGCGCGGGATAGCCGGTCATTCCGGGCCGAGCGTCGATGATGCCGGCGATCTTGCCGACGTCACCGACGAACTCGGCGTCGAAGTCCTCGGCGAGTGCGATGATGGCCCCTTCCGGGACGGTCGTGAGGTCGCCATCTCGAACGTGAACGAGGGGCCCGGTCGCCCGTCCGTCCACGACGACCCGGCCAGTCGCAACGACCTCCGCGGCGACGTGAACCTTGAGCATGTTGGTGGTACTCGCCCCCTCGAGTTCGGTCATCATTCCACAGAGCACGACGACGGTGTCGCCACTTTCGGCAACCCCCGCATCGAGCGCTGACTGGACGGCTCTTGAGACCACCGCATCTGCTCCCTGGTCCGAGACCTGTGCAAAGAGCGGCTGGACGCCCCAGGAAAGCGCGAGTTGGCGACGTACGGTGTGGCTCTGTGTCGAGGCAACGACGGGGACGCCAGGTCGATACTTCGCCGTCTTGCGGGCGGTGAAGCCGGACTCCGTGGCGGCGACGATGGCATCCGCTCCGATGTCGCGGGCCAGGTAACGGGCCGAACGAGCCAGCGCATCCGTTCTGGCGTCACCGGCCTCCGGCACCCGTTGCTCGAGGAGTGTGGCGTACTCATCCGAGCCTTCGACCTGTCGGATGATGCTGTTCATGGTTTCGACGACGACTGTGGGGTGATCGCCGACGGCGGTCTCCGCCGAGAGCATGACGGCGTCGGTACCGTCGAGGACGGCGTTCGCCACGTCGGAGGCCTCGGCCCGTGTCGGTCGCCGAGACGTCACCATCGAATCGAGCATTTCCGTCGCGGTGATCACCGGTCGACCGGCCTCCCTCGATTTTCGGATGATCCGCTTCTGGATCATCGGCACGTCCTCCATGGGGCACTCGACACCGAGATCCCCGCGCGCAACCATGACACCATCGGAGGCGTCGATGATCGATTCGAGGTTTGCCACCGCGCCCGCCCGCTCAATCTTGGAAATGATTGGAATGTCCGCACCGAAGGACTCGAGGGTCTCGCTTACTTCGTAGACGTCATCGGCATCGCGGACGAAACTCGCGGCGACGAAATCGACCCCGGTTTCGGCGGCGAGTTCGAGATCCCGGCGGTCCGCCTCGGTCACGATATCCAGGTCGAGATCCACACCGGGGACGTTGACGCCTTTCCGACCCCCGAGCACCCCGCCGGTTTCCACGGTGGCGTGGATCCCGTTGTCGTCGACCTCAGTGACTCGCGTC
Organism: Natrialbaceae archaeon Tc-Br11_E2g14; assembly: GCA_001564275.1. Taxonomy (GTDB): domain Archaea; phylum Halobacteriota; class Halobacteria; order Halobacteriales; family Natrialbaceae; genus Natronosalvus. The sequence continues at coordinate 12,022 of LKND01000037.1, forward strand.
TCGATCAGGCCATCGTCAAGCAAGATGTAATCGCCCGATTCGACACCGTTGATGGCCATCGAGAGGCCCACGCGATCGGGACGTGCCTCCTCTCCCTCGACGAACAGCACCTCGCCGTCGGACTCGAGCGTGACGGTCTCGCCCGTCGGGAGGGGCGCGGTTCGGATCTCCGGTCCCTTCGTGTCGAGCATCACCGCCACCGGGCTGGTGGTGCTCTCGTCGACGGTTCGAACTCGTTCGATGAGCGTGCGCCGATCCTCGAGGGTGCCGTGACTGGCGTTCAGCCGTGCAACGGACATGCCGGCGTCGGCGAGGTTGCGGATGGCCGACTCGGTGTTCGTCGCTGGGCCCAACGTACAGACGATCTTCGCGTTTCTCATGGCGACTCGTTCGCAAGGCCTCGTAAAAAAGGTGCGTCATCGGCAGGCATCCGTCCGGCGATGTGGGGAGTGTGGGTCGGTTCAGCGTCGGCCGGGGGACGGCCGAGACGGAGTCCCCTCAGCGTGGCTCGTGGCCGCTGAACAACCGGGAATCAGGGCCCAACGCCTGGTCTCGAATCTCCGTTGGCCACGAGGACCCACGACCCGAGACGGGAATGCCCCGCTCAGGAGGCGATTACCGGATAGCGAAGGGCGTACCGGACCACGCCGAGGAGGTAAGCCAGGATCCAGAAGAAGACGTACCCGAAGACGCCAACCCGGAGCCGGCGTCGCCAGGCCGGCATGTTCTCGTGGAGGTCGCCGATATCCATGTCTGGGTCGGGGTTCCCGTAGAGGTCGTGAGCCAGTTTCACCTGGAAGATGCGAACGATGGCGGTCAGGCCCACGAACAACATGGCGTACGCCTGGAGGCCGAAGAAGGCGTGTACGGCGACGTGCCCCCCAATCTGGTCGGCAACGCGTGGCACCATCCAGGTCACGACGGGAATCGTGTTTAGCGTCAATCCAATCAGGATTATCTTGAGGTGGAAGGTGAGCACTTCCCAGGTCACCACGTCGGCGTCGATCATAATCCAGGCGCCATAACAGTAGAACGGAAAGCTGGCCGTAACCAGGGCGAGCGCAATCGTTGCGACTGCCAGCTCCGAGAGCATAGCCGGAACTCGGGGGTAACGGGGAATAAACGAACCGAAAGCGGCGGCCGACCGCAACCGTCACGCTAAGGGACACGGAACCCGTAGCGTCGCCCAATGAGCGATCCCCCCGACGAGCGGTCGCCGGACGCCGGTGATCGTGACCGGCGGTCAGTCGATGGGCCAGCCACGGAGCGCGATGCTGTCCAGTCCGACCAGACCCCTGTAACCGCAACCGGGGATGGCGATCAACCGGACCCGAGCACACTCGAGGGTGGGTCCGAGGACGAGACGGGGCGCCCAGCCGATACCGAAGGCGACCTGGAGGCCCTTCGTCAGCGCGTCGAGGAAAAGTACGACTTCGACGACTTCGGGCCGTCGGATATGACCGAGATGACCCCGGAGGAGTGGGACGTGGCGTTCGACCCCGACACCTGGATTACCGGTGACGCGTTGCTCGAACGCGTCGAAGCTGAACTGAAGTCCCGAATCGCCGACCGCGAAGTGTTCGCGACGCTCGAGTACGCACGAATCGACGGGCACCGGTGTCTGGTGGCCTACTCGGACACCGATTACGCCGTGATCTTTCCGGACGGCTCCGTCGAGGGCCAGGGGACCGTGGTGCGGGACGTCAAACCGACCGTCGCACTCTGTTCGATGGACAGTTACGAGGTCGCGGACCCGCCCGAGGACTGGCACCTGCCCGAACCCGAGAACCTCTCCGGGGAACGGAGTGAACTGGGCAACTGGATGTTACAGTTGCTGGCGTTCGCACAGCTGATTATCGGTCTCGTCGCCATCGGCCTGTGGCTCTGGCTGGGGCTCGAATCCCAGTTGATTCTCGGCGTGGTCGGCATCTTCCTGGTGATCATCGCCCTCATCCTGTTTTTGATGGTGGCGAACGCCCGCCTTTCCGACCGCTTCCGCATGGAGGAATACGAGCAACGGCTGCGGACCATCGGCTCGGGCGAACGCCCGTCGTTTCTCCCCATCGAGGACGATGCCTTCGAAGAGGGCAGTCTCGAGGCCGGTGAAGAAGCGAGTCGACCCTCCCTCGAGGAGTGATCGATCCGGTGAGCCGACGAACGGTCAGTCTTCACCCCATGGGGTCGGCTCGAGATGTGGACCGTTCCCCGTCCGTGCGTGACTTTCACAGCCTCGTGGGTCTCCACGGTGTGTGTTTGAGCGACGTATTGGGGATGGGGCATCGGTGGGTTTAAGCAAGCACAATCCTGAGACCTGGATGTATGAAGAGGCGGGAGTTTATGGTAGCGGCCAGCGGCGTTTCTGGGGGTGCCGTAGCCGCAACTGCTGCGACACCCGTCGTAGCCCAGGAGGATGAGAACGGTGACGACACCGAGACGAACGACGATGGCGAAAACGGGAACGGCGACGACGTAAACGGGGACGAAGAGAACGGTGACGACGAGAACGGCAACGGCAACGGGGCCGCCAACGGAAACGGCGGTGGCGGGACCGAGACCGTCCTCGTCGATGACAACTTCTTCGAGCCCGAAGAGCTCACCATCGAACCCGGGACGACCGTCCGATGGGAGTGGGTCGGTGAGGCCGAACACAACGTCAACCCGGACGACGATCAGCCGGAAGGTGCCGATTGGGAGGGTCACCCCGAACTGATCACGGATGGCGAGTACGAACACACCTTCGAGGTCGAAGGAACCTACGACTACGTCTGTGATCCGCACATCGGCGTGGGGATGGTCGGCACGATCGAGGTGACCGAAGATGCAGACGAACAGGCAGCGGTGGCCGACGTCGACATCGACGAACTCGGGATCCCGATCCAGAAACACTTCGTCGGCATCGCGTCGTTCCTCGCGATCTTCGTCTCGTTCGTCTTTACCTTCTACCTCCTGAAGTATGGCGAATCAGCACACACCAGTAGCCCAGGGAGGGACTGATCATGTCATCTTCAGGAAGCACCTACGGCGATATTCACCGATACGAACCCCCCAGAGAGAGCACCGCGGCCGCAATCGCGATCGTCCTGCTGACGTTCGTGCAGATCGTCTTCGTCTCGATGTTCGTCTACGGCCTCGCGGCAAACTGGGGCATTGCAGCCCTCGATGGCGGTGACGGCAACATGTTGCTCGGATTCCTGCTGACGGCCATTTTCGTCAACCTCGGGTTCATCCTCATGCTGTACCGCAAGGAGTTCCTGCCCGACGTGATGATCGTCAAGAAGCGCCGCCGGAAGTGGGAAGACCTCTACATCCGAGAGGAGGACGCCGATGGCACGACACTCGTTGACAGCACCGGTGCGTGGGACACCGTGAAACGCGCGATCTATCCCTACTACAAACGATAACTATGGCTAACGACGACAAGTACCCAGTCGAATCAGACCGTCGCCGCTTCGTGAAAGGCGTCGTCGGCGGTGCCGCCCTCTCCGGCGTCATGGCGACCGGTGCGGTCACCGTCACCAGCGCCACCACCCCGGCTGGTGGCGGCGGCGGGATCATGAACTACTTCGGGGCGAATCGAACCCTGGGGCCGGCTCCACGAAGCCTGCCACAGATACCGATGGAGATCACCGACGACGGCGAACTGGCTGGCATCTGGCCGGACCCGGAAACCGAGACGCTCGACGACGGGACCGAATTCGTCGAATCCGCCGAAGAAATCGGTGGAGTCGAGTACACCACCGAGTGGTTCCAGTACTGTGGTCTCCAGACGTTCGAGGGCATCGTTCCTGACGAAGACGAGGACATCCTCTTCCGATACGACGCGGGCGTCTACGACTGGATGGATGAGGTCGACCAGGACGAGGTCATGCACGTCGACCACTTCGAGGATTACGACGAGTTCGACACCCGAATCGGTGACCCAGGACAGGGGAAACCCGCCACCGGAACCTGGCGGTCACAGGACGTTCCTGCCGAACAGACCATTCCGATCCTGGTCATCAAATCCGATCACCTCGAGCCGGACGAGATCGACGACGAGCGAACTGCCGAGTGGATCGAGGCCGCCTGTCCCGAAGACGACGACGGTGGGCGTTACATCGCCTTCGTCAGCAAGTGTACCCACTTTTGCTGTGTCCCTGGCTACCGGAGTCTCGATGGCGCACCCGACTTCGGGGCGGACAACAAGATCTACTGCAACTGCCACAACTCGGTGTACGACCCCTTCGACATCGTCGAGGAACAATTCGTGTCGCTTCCGCGACCGGAGGACGACTGATGAGTCTCGAACGGAAAGACGAATACGATCACGGCGCGTGGCTCGCGGAGAAGGATCTCTCGATCATCGAGAAGACCTACCTGATGACCCTCATCTGGCTGGACAAGCGACTGCGCATTGTCGACTACCTCGAGTTGCTGGAGGACATGTACTACAAGATCAACCTCCAGATGCCAAAGAGCCACACCGAACAGTACAACCTGGACAACAAGTTCTGGTACTGGTATCCGCTGTACGCACTGGGTTCGTTCTCGGTGATCGCCTACATCGTCGCGGCGGTGAGTGGGGCGCTCCTGGGATTCTACTACGCGCCGTCGACGGCCGGTGAGACGCCCGAGGCCTACGAAGCGATCGTCGCGATCATGAAGGATCTCAACTTCGGGTTCATGCTCCGGAGTATCCACCGCTGGTCCGCACAGGTCATGACGGCAGCGGTGTTCCTGCACATGCTTCGCGTCTACTTCACGGGTGCGTACAAGGAGCCCCGCGAGATCAACTGGATCATCGGGGTCATCCTGCTCAGCCTGACGATGCTGTTCGGGTACACCGGCTACTTGCTCCCGTGGAACCAGCTGGCGTTCTGGGCCGGCCAGATCGGCGTCGAGATGTCCCTGGCCGTCCCCATCGTGGGCGAGTGGACCGCCCAGCTCCTGTTCGGTGGCTTCAGCCTCGGTCAGCCCACCCTCATTCGAATGTACATCTTGCACGTGTTCGTCCTGCCGTTCGTGGTGACGGCACTGATCGCGTTACACATCGGTATCGTCTGGATGCAGGGAATCGCGGAACCACACTAGTTCGATAGCCATGAGTGACTCAGACACCAACGAACCCAGAACGGACGGAAGCGGCCCAGGAATCGTCGCCCCCGACGACGAGGTGCCGACCTGGCGAGAGCGCAAAGAACGAACCACGGGACTCTCGAGGCTCACCTACGAGTACTTCGAGCGCGCGCGACGGGAGGACCAGGACCTCCGCCAGGAGTCGAGTTACGTCGAGCGTGACGTCCTCGGCTTCCCGGCCTGGCCACACGAGACGATTCGGAACCTCGCGCTGGCGAGCTTCTTCACCGGGATGCTGTTGTTCCTGGCGGCGATGTTGCCGCCACACCTCGGCGATCCGGCGAATCCGGCAGAGACGCCGTCGGTGATCCTCCCCGACTGGTATCTCTACTGGTCGTTCGGCCTGTTGCACCTCGATCCAATTAACCCCGAGTTGGCCATCGTCGGCGGGGAGAAGATCATGTCCGACGAACTGTACGGCGTGCTCGCGAACGTCGTCACCGTCGGGGCGATCGCGATCGTTCCCTTCCTGAACAAGGGGAGTGCCCGCCGACCCGTCGAGGAGCCTTTCTGGGCGGCCGTCGGCGTCGGTGGCGTGGTCTTCGCGTTCACGATGAGCATCCTGCCCATCCAGGACATGTTCCCCTGGGCGGTCGCCATCACGTTCGACCTGGCGTTCTTCCTGCCCCTCGTGGCCGCGGCGATCACGTACGCCGTGTTGAAGACGATGCGTGAGGGGTACATGTACGACCTGAACCGGCGGTACTATCGGTTGCGACCGCCGAAATAGCGACCTCGCAGTTCGGTTTCGACTCGTTTTTCGCCGACCGCTTCCTGTCCATCGACAACCGGCGGCGCCGGGTACTCGAGGGGCCGGGTTGCCAGTCTCAGCACTCGAGTGAACGGCGTGTCACCACGAGTGAGCCATCTATCACACCGACAACGTCTCTTGGCGGGCCGATCACAGTACTCATTTTCCGTGACGTCCAAGGGGATGTATGGGTGAATCCTCCGGATCGGAGCGTGTCAGCGACGAGGGGTCGACAGCGGAACCGGCGGACGGACCTCGTGTTGGCACCTCGGGCAGTCGCGAGGTCGTCGTGCCGATGCGATTGTACAAGACGATCACCGTCTTTTCGACGATTCTCGCCATCGCCGGCGTCCTCGGCGGGTTTATTTTGCTGGACGTGGCGACCGATCGAACCCAGGCCGCAGCCTCGGACGTGAGTATCGGGCTGGCAATCCTCGGCGTGGCGATGATCGCAGGTGGGTCGGCCACGTACGCCTTCTCGACACGCTTTCAGACTGATGGAATGGGAAACGCTAAAGACGACGCCGACGAAGAGTCAGACAATGGCTGATGAGTTCATGAAGGGGTTCGCCATCCTCTCAGTAGGGATACTGGTGTGGATGACGTTCGCTGGCTGGTACAACACGGAGTCGTTCTACGATACCCAGCTCGTGGCGCCGAACCCCGAAGATCCCGGTACGTTCACCGCATTGGCACTGATCGTCAAAGACGCTGCCCTCTACTTCGCGTTGCTCGGTGCGCTGACGTTCTGGGTTATCATCCCGGCCGGCCGGCGTGCTCGAGCTCACTACGCCTGACCAGAAAGCGGTTTGGCACATCCTGCCAGCGCCGGCCCACTGGTGGATGTCCGGCGGCAGGCCACTTCAGCAGTCCGTTCACGTGGGACTTCTTTCCGGCATCGCCTCTAGACGGCTCACTGGCCCTCGAGCGTGGGGTGGCTCTGTTCTCGGTGACTGAGGACGCCCCGCACTGAAGACGCCGAACGGCCTCACGACGACGCTCGAGACTTCTCCCAGGTGATTCGGTCGACTCACGACGTTCCTCGCGCTGGGTCGGGTCCGACTCGGTCTCGGCCTCCGGTTGGTCCGAGCGTCGTTTCCAGCCAGGTGTGTCCATCATCTCGTCGGCGCTCGGCGCACCTCTGCACTCATCCACTGACACTGATCGGGCCAACCGCCCTCCGTGAGAACACCACCCTCGCTCATCGACCGAAGCGGCCCACTGGCAACCATCGCCGCACGCCGGGGCCGAACTCTTCGGCGAGCTGGGCGTCTTGGTCGGTGAACGAGTCGGTCGTGACCAGCGTGGCGACGTAGACGCCGATGACCACGATGGGCAAGGCGACGACGACGGCCAGGTCCGAGGGGACCAACACCACGATGGGGATCCCGGCGATGGTGGCCGGCAGGCCCGCGAACACGATCTTCCCGAAATCTCGCGTGAACGGGTGAATCCCGTCGAGGTAGTAGAGCTCCATGAGGGTGAGCCCGCCGACGAGAAAGAGTGCCGTCGCGGAGCCGATTGCCGCTCCCTCGATCCCGTACACCGGGACGAGCAGGAACGAGACGCCGAAATTCACCCCAAAGAGGACTGCCGTGTTGACGAAGACGACGCGAGCGTACCCCATTCCCTGGAGCAAGCTCCCGTCGGGCCCGCCGAAGGTGACGTTGAACAGGAACGCAAAGGCCAGGAGGCCGACGACGAGACTCGCCTCGGTGTACTGTGGTGTATAGAGGACGGCGAGGAACGAACTGGCCCCGAGAGTGAGCACGATGGCGAGGGGGAACGTGATGCCGGCGATCCACCGCGCGGCGACGCGAAAGCGCTCCTCGACGAGGGCGGTGTCTTCACGTGTTTCGGCGATGAGGGGTTTGAACACGGGGGACAGCGAGTTGAAGATGATCATGAGTCCCGAACCGAGCATGTACCCCACGCGATAAACCCCGACGTCGCTCGAGTCGAGGAAGAAGCCGAGGACGAAGTAATCGACGTGGCCCATCAGCACGAACACGACACTCGTCATTGCCAGGGGAACGGAGTACGTAAAAAGGGGCCGGTTGGCCACCGGTTCGAGGGTCGCGGAGACGAGGTGCCAGGCCTTGTAGGTGAACAGCACCAAACCGATAGTGATGGCGATGAACAGACCCACAACGTAGCCGACGACGAGTCCGAGGAGGCCGAAGCCGGCCAGCAGGAGACCGGCCGTGATGGCAAACCGAACGATTGGACGAGTGATATCGCGCATGATGACGCGATACTGGAGTTTCTTGATGCTGTAAAACGACGTCAGGAGGACGCGATAGATCGCCAGCATCGGGATGGTGATCGCGAGCAACAGGAGCCCGATTTCGAGTGCGGGTTCCTGAAAGAAGGCGGCAATGTCGGCGGCCGTGTAGGCGACGGCTGCCGCGACGAGCGAGGAGGTGATGAGGACGGTGGCGGTAACCTGGACGATGACGCCCTTTGCCTTTCCGGGCTCGTCCTCGTCGAGATACTGGGGCACGAAGTAGTCGATCGCCAGCGGAAGCCCGAGGTTCGCGAACACCTGCATGAAGAGGATGACTGACGTGGCCAGGACCCACAGCCCGTAGACGCCGGGGCTGACGAATCGGGTGATGACCATGACGATCACGTAGGCAAGCAGGCCGTTGATCACGTTTCCGGCGAACGTGATGCTGCCCTGTTTGGCGAGGGTCGAGACGCCTTCGTCGTGTTCGGTCATGTCGATAGCTGATTGGTCTCCTGCGGTTCACGGGGTGTGCTGTCCTCGATCGGTGACCGCGACTGCACCGCGTGGCCGTCCAGTTCAGACGCTCGTCGCCGGTTCGAGTTCGTAGCCGACTACCTCGCGGGCCGCCTCCCCAAAGTTTGGAAACTCGATTTCGAACGGCCAGTCCTCGTCCGCTGGTGTGTCCTCGATGTGTTCGATCACCGTCGTCAACTCCTCGCCCTCCTCGTCGAGAAAGGTCGCCCGCACCTCGACGTAACTGGGCTCGCGTTCGCCTTCGTTTCTGAGGACGCCCCAGACGGACACCCCCTCATCGTCCGTCCCCGGGTGTTGCCTGATGAGATCGGACCAGACCACGACGAGTGAGGTCGGCTCGAGAATCTCCTCCCCGTCCTCGGTCAACAGCTCGAGACAGCCCGAGAGGGCCATCGAGCCGCTGGCAGCGAGTGCGAGGAGCGTGCGACGGTTCATGCGGTGACTCCAGTTGGTGTGGCCGACTCTTCAGCCTTCGGGAGTACCAGGTGTCGGTGAAGGCGTTCCGACACATATTACTACTTGGTCATACTACTGGTTAATATGCCCGAATTCCAGGGGTTCAGCGAGGTCGCTGAAGCGGACGTGACGCGAGCGATCGGCCAAGAGTGGACCGAGGAGTTCATGGACTTCTCGGACGCCGACGTCATCATCGTCGGGGGTGGCCCATCTGGATTGATGGCGGCCAAAGAACTCGCAGACCGCGACGTGAAGGTAATGGTAGTCGAGAAGAACAACTACCTCGGTGGGGGCTTCTGGCTCGGGGGATTCCTGATGAACAAGGTCACCGTTCGCTCCCCGGCCCAGGAGGTCCTCGAGGAGCTCGAGGTCGAGTACAAGCGGGCCCAGGACACCGAGGGACTCTACGTCGCGAACGGACCACACGCCTGTTCCGCCCTGATCAAAGCGGCCTGTGACACCGGGGCGAAGATGCAGAACATGACCGAGTTCACGGACATCGTCATCCGGGAGGATCACCGCGTCGCCGGGATCGTCATGAACTGGACGCCGGTCCACGCTCTCCCGCGGGAGATTACCTGCGTCGACCCGATCGCCGTCGAGGCAGATCTGGTGATCGACGCGACGGGTCACGACGCTATGGCGGTCACGAAACTCGACGAGCGCGGCGTACTCGAGGTTCCGGGGATCCAGGACGCCCGCGAGCGTGGCACGGTGATGGATCGGACGGACGATGACACCTACGGTGCGCCCGGCCACGACTCGCCGGGTCACGACTCGATGTGGGTCGGTCGATCCGAGGACGCCGTCGTCGAGCAGACTGGCCTCGTGCACGACGGCCTGATCGCCACGGGCATGGCCACCGCGACGGCCTACGGTTTGCCGCGGATGGGGCCGACCTTCGGCGCCATGCTCGTCTCGGGCAAGCGCGCTGCCCAGGTCGCCCTCGAGGAACTCGAGATCGATGCAGACCCCGTGGAACTGCGGGCTCGCGTTCCTGCGGACGACTGACTGACTGACGGCGACTGTACGTCGCACGCAGGCCCGGGCCGTGTTCGCAACCCTCGACACGCGCCGCAACTGACACCGTTTTGGGTCAGCCCCCGAAACGGGGCGTATGACCGTCATCGTCACCGGTGCAACCGGCGGGGCAGGCTCCTGGATCGTCGACGATCTCGCACGTCGCGGGATCGACGTCGTCGGCGCCGACCTCGAGCGTCCACCCCGCGACCGCGACGGCGTTACCTTCCTCGAGGTCGACCTGACCGACCAGGGTCAGACCTGGGAGCTCGTTCACACCTACGAACCCGACGCAGTCGTTCACTTCGCGGCGATACCCAGGGTCGAACTCACCACCGGAACACGCACGTTCACCACCAACGTCGAGAGCAGTTACCACGTCTTCGACGCTGCCGGCTCGGTCGGCGCGGACGTCGTCTGGGCCTCGAGCAACTGCGTCTACGGCTCGGCATTCGCCGAGGAACCGTGGCTCTACGACTCTCTCCCCGTCGACGAGAGCCACCCAACCCGTCCGGAGGACCCGTACGGGACCTCGAAACTCGTGGGGGAGGAACTCGGGGCGATGGCAGCCCGCAAACACGGCATCAGCGTCACCTCGATTCGTCCGGTCTGGATCACCTACCCCGGGAGTCAGCGGACCGCTCACTCCCGTGAGACCTTCGACCCGGAGTGTGCCGACCCGACGGGGAATTGCTGGGCCTACGTCGACGTCCGGGACGTCGTCTCGATGGTCCGACTAGCGCTCGAGCACCGGTCGACGGGCGACGGTCACGAGGCCTATCACGCGGCGGCCCCCAACACGTACCTCGATCGGCCCACGGCGGACGTCCTCGAGACCGTGTTCGGGGAGCTTCCCGAGGACTGCACCCTCGAGGGTGATCAGTCCGTCTTTTCGACGGCGAAGGCCGAAAGCGCGCTTGGATGGACGGCCGAGCACACCTGGGAGGAGAGCGAACTCGCCGACCTCGAGGGGCCAGCGTTCCTGTAGCATCCAAAAATACACTATCCGAAGTGTATAGCTATAACGTTCGAACACAACTGGTACAATTTCTGTAGTGTGACCAACCTCGAGGTCGAGGCCGCAAATCGCGTTGTTTTTGCCGGCCGAACGCACAGCATCGACCGTGAGCGACTACGAGACGGTCCCGGCCGAGGTGGACGACGAGGAGGAGATCCCGACCGACCACCCGCGGTATACGGATCTGGTGACCCGTCACCGGATCGAGCGGGGCGTCGAGGCCGGGATCACCCACCTCCAGGGGATGCACGCCGAGGGGCGAGGCAGTGCCTTCGATTACCTGCTGGGCGAGGAAACCATCGAGAGCGCCGACGACGCCGAGCGTGCCGCCGCCGCCCAGTTGCTGCTCGCCGAGCGCCCCGTCCTCTCGATCAACGGCAACGTGGCCGCGTTGGTCCCCCGTGAGATGGTCGAACTCGCGGCCGCCGTCGACGCCGACCTCGAGGTCAACCTGTTCAACCGGACGCCAGCGCGGATCGAGGCCATCGCCGACCATCTCCGTGCACACGGCGCGACGGAGATCAAGGGCTTGGAGGCCGACGCCCGCATTCCCGCCCTCGAGCACCAGCGGGCCAAGGTCGACGCGGACGGTATCTACGCCGCCGACGTCGTCCTCGTGCCACTCGAGGATGGCGACCGGGCCGAGGCCCTCGCGGCGATGGGCAAAACCGAGATCGTCATCGATCTGAACCCACTGTCGCGATCGCCACAGGTCGCGGACGTCCCGATCGTCGACAACATCGTCCGGGCAATACCCAACGTGACCGCCCACGCCGAGGACCTTCTCGAGGCGGGACTGACGACCGCCGAACTCGAGTCGATCGTCGCCGAGTTCGACGCCGAGCGGGCCCTCGAGGCTGCGGAGCGGCGGATTCGCGAGGGCGTCTGAGCCGATCTGTCACAACGCTTTGGGGTGATCGTCGGCCAGGGTCAGCGACGGCCGAAATCCGCCTCAGCGGGACTGCCCCCTCGTGTACCGGCGACCACCCGCCTTGGGTGTGGCCCTCGTGAGTACGTGACGACGGCGATACTTTGGGGGGTCGTTGCCGTCTCTGCGTGGCGGTCAGGGCTCTACTCGATCCGTCGGTGCACGCCACGGCTGCACCCAGTGATGTCCGGACACACCCTATTTGACCCCGGGGAGTGAAGATTCACGCATGTACGATCGCATCCTGTTGCCGACTGACGGCGGTGAAACGACCGCTCGGGCGCTGGAGCACGCCACCGACATCGCGGTCACCTACGACGCGGCGGTGCACGTCCTGTACGTGATGGACAAGGCCATCTTCGCCAGCGACGTCGAAACTGGTCCGGTTCGCGAGCAGATCGAGATCGTCGGCGACCGGGTGCTCGAGGTCGTCTCCAGTCGGGCCGCCGAGGCCGGGGTCGACCCGGTCGTCACCCACCTCGCGCGGGGCAGCGCACACGAGACGATCCTCGAGTATGCCGACGAGGAGGCGATCGACCTCGTCGTGATGGGGACCCACGGACGGACGGGACTCAACCGATTTCTGGTCGGGAGCGTCACCGAAAAGGTCGTCCGCCTCTCTGAGGTCCCCGTTCTCTCGGTTCGACTGCCGGAGGGGGAGGCTCCCGAGAATACGATCGCCGATCTGGTGACAGATGCCGACGGGAGTGTCGAGTCAGGCGACGACGCCACAGCCGGCGACGGGTCCTGATACGGTTTACTGTAGTCTCTTACCGGTGATTGCCGACCCGGTATGGGCAATCACCGGTAAAAAGTTACAGCAATCCGTATGAGTCCTGCCCCGCCGACCTGTCAGTCAGGGCCCTCACTCCACCCGCTCAGTTTCGGGGTCCGTATCGGCCGCGGCCGCGAGATCCTCGAGGACGTCTTCGGCGTTGGCCACCGCCTTGGGTTTCTTGGCGGGATAGGCCTCGACCTTCGCTCGGAACGTGATTCCCTCGCCGATGGCGACCTCGCCATTGAAGGCGGCCTGTTTGTCCAGGCGGAGAAAGAGTTCGCAGTTCTCGGTCACTCGTTCGTCGAGTTCGGCGAGCAGCGTGTTGAAATCCTCGAGGTCAGTGAGTTGGGCGAGGACGTGACGGACGTCGTCGGCGTTTTCGACGCGGGCGGAGTTGACCAGTATTCGATCGCCGTAGTGGCCCTCCGTCTCGACGCGCTCGATCTCGAATTCCGCGGGGAGCAACCGCCGAAGGGCTGCCTCGACACGTTTGTCATCCTCCGTGGCGTAGCAGAACGTTCGCAAGTCGACGTAGTGTAGGGGAATCTGTGGCATCGGCGTCAACGTCGGTGTGAGGGTGGGTGTCGGTATGATCGCTGACTCGGCCGTTCACTCCGCCGGGACGGGAACGGGTGGTTCCGTAGCCACCGGTGGTCCATCAGGCCTCGTCCGCGGCGTCTGCGTCCTCGACGTCCGCGCCCTCATCGGTGTCGGCCTCGTCGGCCGCCTCGAGGGCGTCCTCGGGAACGCCCGCCTCCTGGCCGTCCTCGAAGCTGATCGTGTAGGTGGTGTCGCCGAACATCGACTCCATCGTCTGGGTGATGGTGCCCGTCTCCCCGTCGAACTCGCTGTGTTTGTCGTGTAGCACGACGTGGTCGTCTTCCTCGAAGCTCATACCCGAATGTCCCCGTCGGCGCGTAAAAAGGGCCTGATTCCGCTCGCCAGGTTCTGCGGTCGTTCGAGCCACCCCGACCCACTGTTGGATTCGTGTCCCGATGAACGCCGACACGCCTGGGGATCGGCCAGGACCTGACGTGTAGTGGCCCCTGGCGCTCGTGTCAGCGATTCCTGCACGACGCTTCCCGACAGTCACGACAACCACGGGTGCGGTTTTTGGTCCATACGCCCGTGTTCACCCCATGGCTTCGGTCCCGATCGAACGACTCACGCTCACGATCACCGCTGCCGTCGACGGTCGTCTCGAGCGCATTCGCGAGTCAATCACACGAGTACGCCGGGACCTCGAGGTGTTCATCGAGGCCCTCGAGGCCGGCGACGTCCGGACCCCGCGGGCTGGATTCGGGTGGAACACCGACGGTCGACTGGGCTGGTCGATCCACGACCGCACCACCGCCATCGACGTCGCGGCACTCGACGATCGGTTCCTCGTCACGGTGGACCTGCCAGACGATGTCGTGGACATCTCGGTTTACGTCTCCGCGTCGAGCGTCCGCGTCCGCGGTCGACGGCTGGGGGAGACCGACGACTCCGTTATCCGCGGAGTCATCTCCCCGGAGAGACGGTACGACCGGTGGATCGATCTCCCGGAACCGGTCGTCGTCGAACGTGCCGACGCGACCGTCGATACCGGCGTCCTGTCCATCACCCTCGAGAAACGAAAGCCACCGACAGAACACCACAGAGATCTCGAATGATCGGATGAAACCTCTTCGAGCCCCTCTCATGCGGATTGCTGTAACTTTTTACCGGTGACTGCCGACCCGGTATGGGCAATCACCGGTAAGAGACTACAGTAAACCGTCTCAGGCGTCCTCCTCGATCCTCCCGAGCACGTCGTCCTCTGGCGGCTCACTGGCGAGTTGACTCGATTCATCCGCCACGCCAGGTTCGGTGTCCTCGAGATCCAGGGCCCGGAAGAATCGGGCTTTCACCTGTCGGTCGATACGTTCGAGGGCGTCCTCGCTCAGCGTCCTCGCGTCGAGTGAGTTACCATCGTCGTCCACGCCCTCCACCGACAGCGACGGCAGCGCCGCGAGGTCCACGTGGCCGCCCGCCATGTCCAGGTGACCGCCTGCTGAACCGACGTCGTCGAAGGCCGTCGAGAGCGAGGCACCGATGTCCACACCGGGATCGAGCGACCGAGCGCTCAACCGGACCGCACGGCCGACTACGCCGTAGGTGAGGACGGTATCGACGCCCTCGACGTTCAACAGGTAATCGGCCGCCTGTGGCATCGCATCGGTTTCGGTCGTCGGACCGACCGCGGCAACCACGGTTCCTCCCCGTTGCTCTCGAGATTGGACCGCACGGCCAATCGCATCGATCGTGGCCGACGAGAACGCACTGCCGTACAGTCGATCGATCGCGTCCAGATCGGCTGCCTCGTACAGCGTCAGGGCAGCCTCGTACTCCCGTTTGCTGGGGCTTCGGACGAAGTCGAGGCGCTCGCGGTGGATGGCGAACAACAGCGCCGACGCCAGCCGCGCCGAGCACTCGAGATCGAGTGCCTGCAGGTACTCGACGAGTATCGTCGCGGTCGCCCCGTACTCGGGTCGGACGTCAACGAACGTCCCCGGCACCGACTCGTGTGGGTGATGATCGATCACCACGTCTGGTTCGAACTCGGCCGGTAGGCTCGTGTTGGCTCCCGGTTGGGCGTGATCCACGAACGCGATACACGCCCAGTCCTCGGGATCGACGTCCGCAAGTGGCATCAGCTCGAGGCCGAACATCGAGACGAACGCCCGGTTTTGCTGGTGAGAGATCTCACCACCGTAGACAACGTGTATCCGCTCGAGGTCACAGTGAACGGCGATGCGCTCGAGGGCGAGGGCACTCGCCAGCGTGTCCGGGTCGGGGTTGTCGTGGCAAACGATGAGTAACGACGGACACCCACGCAAGGTCGCCGTCAGGTCCGCAACCCGCGTCATGTGCGACCTTCGGTGAGCATATGCTAAAGTGTCGCGTCCGTTTCCACCTCGTTGGTCCCGATAACGGATGCTTACCGATTCCAGGGGTCTACTCGCGGCGCTTGATGAGAAACTTCATATCGCCCTCGAAGACCACCTCGTCGTCCTGGTTGGACATCGTCGTGTCGATCACGACCAGTCCCGAGTCGTCGCGACTCGAGAGTTCCTTCGTCTCGGCGACCTCCATGTCGAGGGCGATCGAGTCGCCCATTTTTACTGGCGCAGGGATGTCCATGTAATTCATACCGAGGAACGCGAGCACCGTCCGCTCGAGGAAGCCACAGCGGTAGACGAACCCCGTCGCGAGGATGAACGTCATCGGCCCGTGGGCCACCCGCTCGCCGAAGTACGCTTCCTCGGCGTAGTGGCGGTTCGTGTGCAACTCCGTCCAGTCGCCCGAGACCATCGAGTGGACGACGAAGTCCGTTTCCGTGACCGTCCGCCCGACGCTCTCGAATTCCTGGCCCACTTCGAAGTCCTCGAAGTAATGTGGCTCGTAACTGTACGGCATAGCCGCGATTTCTCGGGATGCCACCTTTAATTGTGAGGGTTCGCTGCGGAGGCGCCCCTCGCGCCTGGAGCTCTCGACGGGGTCGGGCAGTGGCGCGCTCGTCATCAGCGGGGGCGGGACAATCGAGGCGTCGACATCGCAGGGCACGTGCGAGATTCGACGGTGGCAAGGACGGCCCTCCGTGGCACGAATTGGTCGTCGACAGCTGCTGACCTCTGTGGGTCACCCCGACGCCTTTCGACACGCCTTAGCTCCTCCTCGATAAGGAACCCACATGGATGAACACGGGTTCGTGCGCCTCGCGCTGCTCGCCTTCGGGCTCGTCTTCCTGAGTTTCATCGTCCTCGGGACCAGCCAGCTCCTGGTCCCGCTCCGAATTGCCCAGTATCTCGCCGCCCCAATCGGGATCGCCGGCTTCGTCCTCGCCATCTTCTGTTTCCTCCGGGCGACTGCGGCGTTCGTTGGCCTGGCCCCAATCGAGACGCCTCCCGACGACTCCTGAGACCATTCCTCGACGAGGGTGACAGCGAGTCCGCTCCGTCTTGTCCCACTCGAGCAGACCTTCATACACCCCAACTATGGGAGCCACTGAACGCCACAGCACACATCCGCACAACGAGTCGGCTCAGAACCGGTTTTCACTGGTTCTGAGCGATGGTATCGTGAGGATTTAAATCGTATCAATTGCTAATAAAGGAACCACACAGCGTCAGAACACTGTAGACGCGTCTCACCGACGAACTGCCTGCCAAACTCCACAGGGCACCCCCATACCGCGAACACAACCGTTTTTCAGTACACACTCCAACCCTCTTCCATGACCATCACCGTTACCGCCGTTGCCGACCTCGGCCTCGAGGCCCGTGGTGCGCTGTTCGATCGCGACGCCGGCATCGACGCCGCTCGCGCCGACGCCCGCGAGATCGTCGAGCGCGTCCGGGAGGAAGGCGACGTCGCCGTTCGCGAGTTCACCCGCGAG
Organism: Natrialbaceae archaeon Tc-Br11_E2g14; assembly: GCA_001564275.1. Lineage (GTDB taxonomy): Archaea > Halobacteriota > Halobacteria > Halobacteriales > Natrialbaceae > Natronosalvus. The sequence goes on from LKND01000037.1 coordinate 29,272, forward strand.
TTCGACGATGTGGCCGTCGGCAATCTCGAGATCACCGACGACTGCGAACGCGCCGTCGA
>LKND01000038.1 GCA_001564275.1 Natrialbaceae archaeon Tc-Br11_E2g14
GGACGCCCTCGAGCGCCAGGCCGACGCCCTCGAGGCGGTCGCCACCGAACTCCGGTATCAGAACGCGGTCCTCGTCGAGATCGTCTCGAGCATGGACCACCTGGCCGCGCGCGCCGACGACCACCACACCCCAGCGGGCCCGCCCCGTGATCGGTCCGGGCGCGCCCTCCAGACCTGGATTCAGGATCGCCTTTTCGAGCGCGACGACCTCGAGGACGATCGGGAGTTTTCGGCCAGCTGGGGCAGCGCCGACAACTGGGGTGAGTCCGATGACTGAACACGAGCGGTTTTACTGGACTCGAGTCACGGACGTCGCCCGTCAGGCACTTCCCGCGTTCGTGGCTGGCGAGCAGACACCCACCGAGGCCGTCGAAGCGGTGGGCCGTGGGCTTGGGCCAGCCAAGCGCGCGGATGCTGCCTGGATGGTCGAACTCATCGCCGACCAACTCGACGACCAGGAGCGCACCGAGCTGGCCGCGACGGTTCAGGAGGGATCGGCGTGAGCGACCTCGAGCCGATCGACCCGGGGGAAGCCCTCGAAATGTGGTTAGACCGCCTCGAGGCGACCCGCGCCGATGAGACGATAGCCAGTTACGGCTACCGACTACAATCGTTCGTCGAGTGGTGTGAGAGCGAGGGGATCGACAACCTCAACGACCTCACGAGCCGCGACGTCTTCCGGTACGATTCCCACCGTCGAAGCCAGGACCTCCGGGTGACGACGCTAAACACGCAGTTCGGAACCCTCAAGCAATGGCTTCACTTCTGCGCTCGAATCGATGCCGTCGACGACAGCCTTCCCCCGAAGGTCGAAGTGCCGACTGTCGAGCTGGCCGATCGGGTGAACGACGAACTCCTGAGTGCTGAGCGCGCCGAGGTAATTCGAGCAAATCTCGAGCGGTACGAACGGGCAACGCGAAAGCAAGCGATGTTCGAATTGATGTGGCACACCGGTTGCCGTCTCGGTGGGGTGCGAGGCTTGGATCTTGGTGATTGTTTCTTCGAGGATTCGGACCTCGAGCGGCTTCGCCACCAGGACGACATCGACAGCGAAGCCCTCGATAACGTCGAGCTTCCGTTTGTGTACTTCCGGCATCGACCGACGACGCCGCTGAAGAACAAGCGCGAGGGCGAGCGCCCGGTGGCCCTGTCGAGTGAGGTTGCGGGGCGCGTTCGCGAGTACATCGACGTTCGCCGGGTTGAGCGGGTCGATCCGAACAACCGAAGCCCGCTGTTTACGACCGAGAAGGGAGATCGGGCCCGCGTGTCGAAGTCGTGCATTCGCCGCGAGATTTACATCATGACCCAGCCGTGTCACTACGATGGTTGCCCGCACGGTCGCGACGTATCGACGTGCAAGGCCCTCGAGCACGGCCAGGAGGCTGGGTGTCCCTCGAGTCGGTCACCGCATCCGATCCGAACGGGTGCGATCACGCACATGCGTGATGAGGGTTGGCCCCCGGAGGTGGTTGCCGAGCGAGTGAACGCCACTCCGGAGGTGATTCGGGCCCACTACGACCATCCAGACCCGATTCGTCGAATGCAGTCGCGCCGGAAATTCTTGGAGGGAGGAGCATGATCGGATCACAGTCGAGTATGGTGGTTTGCACGAGGTGGCCGGCTGTCCTCGGCGGTCCCACTTCACTCTCTCACTTCGTTCATCCGTGAGACCGCCGTACATCACAACCCCTTCGGGGTTGCTCAATCTCGGCGGTCCCACTTTTTGCGAAGCAAGAATGAGAGCAGGGACCAGCGGTGCTGCAACCGTGCTCCCCCTTCTTTCGCTCACTTCGTCCGTACGTGTCGAAGTGCTACGAGCAGACGAATCGGTCACGACGGCAGCTGTGGGTGAACTCACATTCTCCAGCGGAACGCGAGGGGACGAGCCAACCTGCCTCCCTGAGAGACTCGAGGGCCGGTACCGGACAGTCCCGATCGTGAAACGACCCTCCCATCACGAATCTGGATTACGTATCGCTTATACGATATCGGTCGCAACTGCCGATCACTGTGACGAACACGCAGGTTACGCTCGTTCAGATCGACAACTACGGACCGTGGACCGTCACTCCCGAACCACGACGGGAGGCCGACCTCCAGACACTCCAATCGCGCCTGTACGCGGACATCTCCCAGTTCGTCGGCAACCGGGACGGCTACGTCTTCTTCACCCGCTTCGACAACATGATCGCGGTCACAAACGGCCTCTCCATGGCGGATCACGAACTGCTCCAGGAATCCGTCGGCAACCGCTATCCCGTGACGCTCAGTCTCGGCATCGCACCGGGGCCCTCCCCGGTTCAGGCCCTCTCGGAGGCCACCACCCAGATCCAGGCCGCGGGCAGTGCCCAGGACGAACAACGACGGGAGATCCTCGAGGGCCGAACCATCGACGACGCCGACCGGGCCAGCGAGGACGTCCAGATCGCCCACTTTGACGTCATCGACGCGACGGGGGAGTACACCGACGAACTCAACGCCTTCGACAGCTTCATCGAGATCGAGCAGGGATACGCCTCGCTGATGCGTCACATGCGCCACGCCCACGACAGCCTCTCGTTTTTCGTGGGCGGAGACAACGTCATCGTGGTCTGTCCCGACCTCGAGCGGGCGGACTACCTCGAGGCGATCGAACACGTCCAGGCCGAGGTCGCGGTCGAACTCCAGGTCGGTGTCGCCACCGGAGCGAGCGCTCACGAGGCAGGGTACGGGGCCAAGCACGCCCTCGAGCGATGTCGGGCGAACGGCACGCGCGTCGAACTGTAAGTCGCCGCTGTCGTGGCAGGCCACACTCGAGTCGGTTCGTGCCCACTCGACAGAAAGTGGATCTTCACCATGTGATAGTATAAACGTGCCGGGGGTACATTTTAGGTCGAACGTGCAGTATCGAGGGACATGGAATCGGAGCTGTCGGTCAGGGACGTCCTGACAACTGAATACGTTGGCGTGAGCGAATCCGACACCGTCCTTGACGCGGTCAGCGTGATGCGAGCGGAGCGGGCGGGGTGTGTGCTGGTGCTCCGAGGGAGCGATCCAGTCGGCATCATGACCGAGTGGGACGTCCTCGGTGTCGTCGAGCGGGAGGCTGATCCGGCGGAGACGACCGTCGGAGAAATCATGTCGGCGCCGGTGTTGACGATCGGGGCCGACCGATCCCTGGCCGACGCCGCGAACCGCATGGCTCGCGAACAGATCCGAAATCTGGTCGTCGAAAACGACGACGACCTGTTGGGCGTCTTGACCCAGCGGGACGTGATCGCAGTCGCGGGATCGTTCCAGGCGGCGACGGCCAATGGGCCGACCGACAATCCACCCCTGGCCACGACCGGGGAACCCATGCAGGCGTCGGAGTACGGGACCGAAGAACCGGACGAGTACACGACACAGGGCGTCTGTGAGACCTGTGGGACGCTCGCCGATGCCCTTCAGGAAATTAACGGACGTCTCGTCTGTACCGATTGCCGACAGGTCTGAGCCGTGTTCGTGACGCTCTGGCCCCGGACGCCGTTGCTGGGGAGCCGTTGTTTTCCAGGAATCAGTCCTCAGCGAGGGCGACATCGACCAGGTATCGACAACGCTGTGGTGATCTCGAGGTGACGCCGCCAGACGTGGAGATCGTGCGCGCCGACCAGGACACACTCGACGCCGTCGTCGACTGCTGGGTTCACCTCGCCGAGGAGCAACGGGCCTACGGATCGGACGTGGAGGGGGTTTCGAACCGCGATGCGATGCGGGCCACCCTCGGTGCGCACATGGTGGACGACGGCTTGCTCGTCGCCAAATCCGGGGACTCGGTCGTGGGCTTTGCCTCTTTTTCGGTCCAACGGGGGGCGCTGGAACTCGAGCGAACGCGTGGCACATTGACCAACCTGTACGTCGTTCCATCCCGGCGCGGCGATGCCATCGGCACCGCGCTCCTCGAGCGTGTCGAGTCGGACCTTCGCGACCGTGGCGTTTCGGTCGTCCTGCTGGAGGCGATGGCCCAGAACGCGGCTGCCAGGCGGTTCTACGAGCGTGCGGGGTACGAACCGTTTCGCGTCAGCTATCAGCGCTCGCTGGAGGTCGACGGGTCGGAGAAAAACGATACACACTCAAAGGAGGAGGGGTAACCCCCAGACTGCGCCAGGGGAGCATGGGTGGCACATGCACTCGACTTGTAATCGAGAGTTCACGGGTTCAAATCCCGTCCCTGGCTCTTCTCCCTGTTCCGAGCATCCCTTCGCCACGTTGAAGCTCTTCTATGACCCCTCGGGTGTGCGCTCGGCCGTACTCGAGGAGATCGACGACGGACGGTGTCCTCTCGGAACGTCGAGTGTCAGTTCCGAGTGGATCATGAGGATACTGTCAGTGACGGTCCTTCGTACACGACGAACTGACTGTACCACTATCGGCAATGATGTGATACCCAATTTAGCCGATGACGTATGCATATATACATTGGTGTGTGGAAGTGGTGTTCAACAACGCCTTGAGGCCACAGGATTTATGACCGGCGATGTAAACCGTCAGCCAATGCTCCTTGCAGCCGACCAGACCGCTTCAGCCGATCGGGAACCACTCAGTTATCGCATCGTCGAAGCAGTTGCCGACGCGGAGGGTGTCGATCCGACCGACATCGAACCGCCCACGCACGACGCCCTCTACGATGTCGTGAATCCCGAAGCCCTCGACTCCCTGTTTGCCCCACGTGAGGACGGCAGCACCCGAACTCAGGGACAGGTAGCCTTCGAGTTCTGTGGCTACGACGTCGTCGTACACAGCGACGGTCAGGTCGACCTTTCCAGGTAAGCAGACCCGTTGATCAAGCCTCTACGGACGCTCGAGCGAAATCGACCGGCCGCCCAGGCCCTGGCGCGCCAGATTAGAACGTTCGAGATAGGCCTATCCCCGCCAGGAAGTCTGGTTGCGGGCGGGTCGACGATGTCCGCCAGTCGGGTGCGTGTCCCGAAGCAGCCGTTCAGCGCCACTTTGCCCTGCGAAAATACATTACCCAGCCAAGTCATGGGGCCACGGGACCGACGTCAGCGAGCCGTCACCGTGAGGTTGGGGAATCGGTATTGTCACACGCCCGTTCGAACACTTCCTCGTGCAGTCTGTCGGCGACGGTCTCCATCAGTGGCTCGAGATTTGCCGTGTCGGCCCGGTTGTACCGGATCAACCGCTCGAGGGCCTCGTCGTCACCGCGTTCGTACTCGTGCCAGAGTCGAACGGCGTCGCGGCCGCTGAGATCCGGCTGTCCCCGACCGATGCCGACCTCGGTTTCGATTCGTTTGAGGCCGCCGGTCAGGTCGAGCTTTCGACAGGGGTACATGAGATCGATGTGCGGGAGCTCGATGTCGACGTCGTAGGCCTGCTCGAGGAAGGGGACGTCGAAGCGCTGGCCATTGAACGTCACCAGTGCGGCCGCCTCGTCGAACTCGCGTCGCAGGCGCTCGGCGGTGAGATCCCGGCCGTTGACGTACGTGCGCGTCTCGCCGGCCCGATGGAGGCTGACGGTCGTCACCTCGTGATGGGTGGCATCGAGGCCCGTGGTTTCGATGTCGAGATAGCAGGCATCCTCACGGACGTTCTCGAAGAGTCGCCACCGACTGGCCGCTGGCAGGGCTTCGGCGAAGGGGCCGAACTCCCCGGCGTCGAGGTGGGTCTTTCCCTCGGCGATGAATGTCTCGATGCGCTCGCCCGTCGTGGGGCCGACGACGCTCCCGTCGAACTCGTCCCAGTGGGTGATTCCGTGTTCCCAGAGGCGGCGTTCCGTGGTCTCACCCACGCCCCGAACGGGGAGAAAACTGTTCTCGATGTGCACGATCGAGTGGGGGAGCCGAATTTTCAAAAGCGTATGGGTTCCCGTTGCCCACTACCGATGGCAAAACGCTGTGAGCCGTTAGCGCAACTCCTTCGGGATGAAGTCGGCCGTCTTCATCTCGCGGTAGGTCGAACAGTCGGGGCAGGCGTGGACGTCGTCGCGATTGTCGCCGAAGACACGCGCGAACTGTCGGGTGACTTGGGTGCCGCAGTTGAGACAGCGTGGGGCCGTCGTCGCCTCTCGAGCATCGATGGGTGTCCAGTGTGTAGGTTCCGTCGACATCAGCCATCCATTGTGATACGAGGGTATTTACTATAGGTTCCATAAGGGCATAAACGAAGGATATACTCGAGGGAGACACTCTCAAATTCGACAACCACTTCGGTGGGTTCTGGGCCTGTAGACGGCCGTTTGGGCGAGGTAAGGGGACGTTACCGACCGATAATAACTCCCTATGCTCCCGTATTCGCGGTCTCGGTGGCGATCAGTTCACGGCGACCTCGAGGCAGCGATGTCCGAACGCCCTCACAACACTCTCGCGGAACCGATACGTTGACCATCGGTGCGGTGCCCGGTGTGCCCGTGGGGTCGTGGGGCCTGGCACGCGTATTGATTTCGCCTCGAGTATATCCCCTATAGTTATCCGTTCGTTCGCGGAATGCGCACTCACTGATGCAAGCTGTGATTCTCGCCGCCGGCGAGGGAACCCGCATGCGCCCACTCTCCGGGCGGATTCCCAAGCCGATGCTACCGGTCGCCGATCGACCATTGCTTGCCCACACCGCCGACGCCGCCGTCGAAGCGGGGGCGACAGAACTGGTGGTCGTCGTCGGGTACGAAGCCGACACGGTCCGAAGGCACTTTGGTGCGGAGTATCGGGGCGTTCCGGTCACCTACGCCGTCCAGGCTGGCCAACACGGCACGGCCCACGCGGTCAACGCCGCTCGTGAGCACCTCGAGGGGCCATTCGTCGTGCTCAACGGTGACAACCTGTACGATCCCGCGGCCATCGAGTCGCTCTTCGCCCGCTGTCCAGCGGTGTGTGCCGTCGAGGTCGACGATCCCCGAAACTACGGGGTCCTCTCGACCAGCGGCGAGACGGTGACGGGAATCGTGGAAAAGCCCGACGATCCACCGACCAACCTCGCGAACGCCGGGGGCTACGCTTTCCCCGCCGAGGCGCGTGACTGGCTCGAGGTCGAGGAAAGCGAGCGTGGTGAATACGAGATCACGGACGTGCTCGCGCGGGTCATCGACCGGGAAGCAGTTCGTCCGGTGCGGGTCAAACGCTGGCTGGACGTCGGTCGGCCGTGGGAACTGCTCGCGGCAAACGAGTGGAAACTCGGGGCCCTGGAGCCTCGGGTCGACGGCGACGTTCACGATAACGCGGTCCTCGAGGGTTCGGTGGTCGTCGAGTCGGGTGCGACGGTCCGATCGGGGGTCGTCATCGAGGGGCCAGCACTGATTCGGTCCGGGGCCTCGGTGGGGCCGAACGCTTACGTACGCGGGGCAACCCTCGTCGCCGAGGACGCGACGGTTGGTCACGCTGTCGAGGTGAAAAACAGCGTCCTCTCTCGCGGGGCGACCGTCGGCCACCTCTCGTACGTCGGTGACAGCGTCCTCGGCGAGAACGTGAACTTCGGCGCGGGGACGACGGTGGCGAACCTCCGGCACGACGACGAAGCGATCCGATTCACCGTCAAGGGCGAGCGCGTTTCGACGGGCCGCCGGAAGTTCGGCGTCGTCGCCGGCGACGAGGTCAAAACCGGGATCAATACCTGCCTCACGCCGGGACTGAAGCTTTCGGCGGGGGCATCGAGTTATCCCGGGGAAACGGTCGATCGGGACCGGTAGCCCTCGAGAAACCGGCTCGGGGCCGGGGCGTCCGACCGCGGTTCGGTGCGCTCAATCCTTGCCCGCGGCCGGCCACCGCGGATCGATTGGCTCCTCGAGATGCTGACACTCCTCCTCGGTGAGTTCGACGGACACGGCGCCAGCGTTCTCCTCGAGGTGGTCGATCGATCTGGGCCCGATGATCGGGGCGTCGACGACGTCCTGGTGGAGTAACCACGCCAGGGAAACCTGCGCCGGCGTGGCGTCTTTCTCTGCGGCGAGATGTTCGACGCGCTCGAGAACGGCCCAGTTCTCCTCGCTGAATCGTGCTTCGGTGTACTCGTCGGTCGCCCCACGAACGTCGCCCTCGGGCTCGTCCTCGCGGTCGTACTTCCCGGTGAGGAAACCCCCGGCCAGCGGTGACCACGGGATGACGCCGACCCCCTCGGCAGCGCAGACCGGGAGGAGGTTCGCTTCCTCGTGGCGATCAACCAGGTTATACTCCGGTTGCATGCAGACGAATCGCTCGGTGTGCTCGAGGTCGGCCGTGTAGAGCGCCTTCGTGAACTGGTAGGCCGTCATCGTGCTCGCGCCCACGTAGCGGACGTCCCCCTCGGTGATCAGGTCGTCGAGAGCGTGTAACGTTTCCTCGATCGGTGTCGAGTCGTCCCAGCGATGGATCTGATAGAGGTCGACGTAGTCGGTGCCGAGGCGGTCGAGGCTCGCTTCACACTGATCGAAGACGTGCTTTCTCGAGAGCCCCTGCCGGTTCGGTCCCTCGCCCATTCGTCCGAACACCTTGGTTGCGATGACGAGTTCCTCGCGAGCATACGGTTCGATGGCCCGGCCGACGATCTCCTCGCTCTCGCCCCGGGAGTAGACGTTTGCCGTGTCGAGGAAGTTGATGCCCAACTCCAGGGCTCGCTCGATGACCTCACGCGAGGCGGTCTCGTCGTGCATCATCCACGGGTGTTCGGAGCCGAAGTTCATACAGCCGAGACAGAGTCGAGATACCTCGAGGCCGGTCGGTCCGAGCGTGGTGTACTCCATGTGCTCCGCGTAGCCGATCGATTTGGATGCCATGGCACCCTGTTCGATCGCAGGGGTAAGGAAGCAGGTGGTGACGGCAACGCGCGTTGGTTCTGGGCGGCCCCTCGACCGGGCACGACGATGCGGCGATGGGCTGGGCGGGCGGTTGACGGCTGGGCGCCACGGCCCCGTGACTCGAGCCGTGTCGAAGCGGGCAGACCGGGCCGGTATACGATATCACGACTCACCGATAGATTATACGGCTGGGGACCGTAGTAAACCTGTGAGCGAAGAAACACAGCGGCGAAATTTGCGGATGCCCAACGACGACGAAGTGTTCGCGGTTGTCACCGAACACCTCGGTGGAAACCACGTCCAACTCCAGTGTGAGGACGGGAAAGCCCGTCTCGGCCGGATTCCCGGCCGTATGAAGTACCGGACCTGGATCAACGAGGACGACATCGTCGTCGCCGAGCCCTGGGATTGGCAAGACGAGAAGGCCACCATCGAGTGGCGCTACACGGGCCAGGACGCAGACCAGCTTCGGCGCGAAGGCCACATCGACTGAGCGATTTATTCTACCACACGCCGCCACCGAGTGGCGACACTGGTCGGTATCACGGTCCTCCGCGCGGGCGCTCGAGTAAGCACGGTACTCGAGAAACCCCCGGGTGTCCACAAGTTCACCCGCTGTGGCCTGGTCGGGAGTGTCGATTCAAATGCCCGAATCGGGCCTTGTCTTTTCCAACCTGAAACGCGTGTTTGAGCCTGACGAAAGCACTTGTTCTTGTACTTCGAACCCCCGTTCATGTCGAACGTGAGCCGACGATCCCTGGTAGCCGGACTCGTCGGGGGGACCCTCCTTGCCGGCTGTCTCGGTGACGATGGCGACGATTCCCTCGAGATCCCGCCACCCGAAGACGACGACGCGTCCGACTCGTCAGACGACGACCCCGACCGCTGGGAACACGACGCCACGGTCTCGCTGGGGCCGGCCCAGGACGGCGTCATCTACGGAATCGAAGACTTCCAGCAGGGTTCCGGCGGCGTTATCGCGCTGGACGTGGAGACTGGAACCGTCGACTGGCGATACGGTGAAACCGGCGGGTACACCACGTTTACGGAACCGACGCTCGCAGACGGGATTTACGTCGGCTTCGGTGACGACGCCTTCGGGAGCGAGAGCGGCTCGCTGCACGCGTTGGATCTCGACGGCGAGGAACGGTTTTCGATCGAGACCGCCAGTATCTACGATCCACCAGTGGTGGCAGACGGCACGGTATTCGTCGCCGGGGACGACCAGCGCGTTCGTGCCGTCGACCCCGACGCCGGCGACGAGCGCTGGACGACGGAAATCGACGACGTGGGCGAGCCCGCTTCCCCGTCGATCGTCGCCGTTACCGACGACTGGCTCGCCGTCACGGAGGGCGAGACCCTCCGGACGCTCGAGGTGGAGACGGGCGAGGTGCGCTGGCAGTTTGCAGGTGAGGCACACGCGATCACTGCCGAGGAATCGGCCTACGATGACGCGGCTCCGCTGTTCGTTGGGACCGATGAGGGCGTCACGCGAGTCGACGAGGATGCCGTCACGTGGGACCAGGACCTGGGGCCAGCGCCCACTGTGTACGGCACGCGGCGGGGAACGCTCTTCGTAGGCCACGAGCAAACCCTCTACGGCCTCGACCCCGAGGAGGGCAGTGCGCGATGGACTACCACAATCCCAGTACACCGACTCACGCTCGGAGGTGCTGGCGTCTTCGTCGTCACCGAGAACGGGGCGGTCACCCACGTTGACGACGAGGGAGAAACGGTGTTCGAACGCAGCCTCGACGTCGAGTCGGGTGCGGAGATCCGCTCGCTCGAGCAGTTTGGGGACACCGTATATGCGATCGGCGAGGACGAAATTCACGGCGTCGGTCGGTCCGGAGAACGAGAGATCCGAACGGACCTCACTGGCGCTCGTGACCTCTGGGCCGGGGACCGGATCGTGGTCGCAACTGACGAGCAGACGATCGGCCTGGAATCGCTCACATGACAGGACCGACGGCGACTGGCTTGCGATCACCGATTCGGTCGGTCCACCGTTACCACCTGCGACCCTCGACGAACCAGTACGGGGGCGATCACTCGACCGTGACGCTCTTTGCGAGATTCCGTGGCTTGTCGATCGGTCGACCGAGTTTGGCGGCCGCCTGGTAGCTCAGCAGTTGCAACTGGACGTTCGCGAGGAGGCCCGCGAGGGCGGGATGAATCGCGGGAATTTCGAGATGGGCATCGGCGATTTCGGTTGCCCGGTGATTCGCGGGACAGACGGCAATCAGGGGCGCACCGCGCGTCTGCGCCTCCTCGGCATTGTTACACACCTTGCCGTCAGCATCCCCAGTGAAGACGGCAACGACGGGCGTCTCCGACGTGACGAGCGCGAGCGGCCCGTGTTTGAGTTCGCCCGCGGCGAACCCCTCTGCGTGCTCGTAGGTGATCTCCTTGAACTTGAGGGCTCCCTCGAGCGCGACCGGATAGCCGAGACCGCGGCCGATGAAGAAGTACGACCTGGCGTCGAGGTACTGTTCGGCCAATCGTTCGGCGGCGTCGCTCTCGAGGATCGATTGCATCGCTCTCGGCAGTCCCTGGAGGTCATCGATGAGTGTCTCGAGGTCCTCACGCCCCCCGCCCGTCTCCCGGGTAGTGGACATCGATGAAGCTCCTTCGAAATCGCTGGCGAGCCGTCGGGCGAGCAACACCAGCATCGCGGCCTGGGAGGAGAACGTCTTGGTGGCGGCGACGCCGATTTCGGGGCCCGCACGGATCAGGAGGACGTCGTCCGCGCGTCGCGTTGCGGTCGAACCGACGACGTTCGTGACGGTCAACAGCCGTGCACCCTGCTCTCGGGCGTGTCGCATCGCCGAGAGCGTATCCGCTGTCTCCCCACTCTGGGTGACGGCGATGACGAGCGTCCGGTCGTCGGCTGGTGGCGCACTCGTCCCGTACTCGTTTGCGAGGTGCGCGCTCGTGGGAATCCCGACACGGTTCATGGCGATCGAGCCGTACAGGCTGGCGTGATACGAGGTTCCACAGGCAATGAACTGGACGCGATCGACGCCCTCGAACGCCGCCGCTGGCACGGATTCGAGTGAAATTTCGCCCCGCTCCGAGTTCACGCGCCCCTCCAGGGCCTGGGTCAGCGCGGTCGGCTGCTCGTGTATCTCCTTGTGCATGTAGTGGTCGTACGCGCCTTTCCCCGCCTGCTCGGGATCCCACTCGACGGTCTCCGGCGTTCGATCGATCCGGTCGCCCGTGGCGTCGGTGAACGTGATTCGATCCGGTTCGACGACGACGACGTCGCCGTCCTCGAGGTAGACCACGTCGTCGGTGTACTCGAGAAACGCTGGGACGTCGCTGGCGAGGAAGAAGCCGTCGTCATCCAGGCCGACGACCAGCGGTGAGCCCTGCCGTGCCGCGTACAGAACGTGTTCGCCAGCGACCATGGCGGCGACCGCATAACTCCCCTCCAGCTGGTCGATGGCCGCGCGAAACGCCCGCTCGCTATCGAATCCTGCGTCCAGGTACCGCTGCATCAGATGGGGGATGACTTCGGTGTCGGTATCGCTCGTGAACTCGTGACCGGCCGCCTCGAGCTGGCCCTTGAGGTCACCGTAGTTCTCGATGATCCCGTTGTGGACCACGGCCACGTCACGCGTCGAATCAGTGTGTGGGTGGGCGTTTTCGTCCGTCGGCGGCCCGTGGGTGCTCCAGCGGGTGTGCCCGATACCCACCTCTCCCTCGAGGGTGGTCGTGTCCTCGAGGGCGGATTTCAATTCGTCGACCTTCCCGGATCGCTTCTGGACCTTGATCCCGGCCCCGTTCTGGATGGCGACGCCGGCGGAATCGTAACCACGGTACTCGAGGTTCTCGAGGCCGGTCAGGAGACTGTCGATCGCCTCATCCGTACCCACGCGTCCGATGATGCCACACATCAGCGACGCACCCCTTTCGTGGGCACGACCCCAGTCTGGACCGGTTGGTCGCCCTGGCGATACTGGGGCCGGCATGAAGGGAGACGAAGGGTACGTACCGGAACCGACTGGGATCTGGTGATCGGTGTCGATCCGGTAACGTCCGTCTTATTCGATTCACGGTGGACTGACATAGGCTGGAAAAGCGCTCGCTAACTCATTACTATAGATCCACTAATGGGATGGATAGCCCGTGCGTACTCGGTGGTCGATCCGGCCGCTGCCGGTCACACTTGTTCAGTGTGATCGGTTTCGATTCGTCGCTCAGTCGCCCGGTCTGGATGACGATCATCGGGGAGGGTTCGGTCCTGGTCCCAACACTCGTCGGTATGTGGACCCAACGGGTCCGACGGTCGACGTTTGGGACGAATTACACCGTGCCCGAGCGGTGGCCGATCCCGCCGGCGTGAGCACGGGCAAAATCCACACCTTCTTGACGGTTCATCGGGTACCGCGAACCAACCGCTGTCGACACGAGGAAGTTTCAGGGACGATGATCACTCACACGAGACCGAACGATTGCTGGCTCCATTCCAGATAACCGTGCCAACGTTGTCACTGCTTCCGTCTTCACCGGTCGGTATCGCATTCGAGGAGCCCGTCCTGGTCTTCGCGATCGCGATGACGGTCTTCCTGGTCGGGCCCCTGCTCGTCAAGCGACTCGGCCAGCCGGGGATCGTGGGGATCGTCGTTTTCGGTGCGATCATCGGCCCCGATGCCTTAGCGATCGTCGAACACACCGACGCGATCGTCCTCCTGGGCGAGGTCGGCCTGATCTACCTGCTTTTCACCGTCGGCCTCGAACTCGATCTGCAGGGGTTCAAAGCCGCACCGGAGAACGCGGCCCTGTTCGGGCTGGCGAGTTTCTTTCTGCCATTTACGATTGGGACGGTGGCGACGATGGCGCTGCTCGGACTCGAGTTGCTCCCCGCGCTGTTGCTCTCGGCGGTATTCGCCTCGCACACGCTCCTCGCGTATCCGATCGTCAACCGTCTCAGCGTGACCAAAAACCGAGCCGTGACGGCCGTCTTCGGCGGCATTCTCTTTACCGACACGCTGGCACTCGTGGTGCTGGCAATCGTGCTGGGGGCCCTCGAGGGCGAGATCACGGCCTGGCTGTTCCTCGAGGTTTTCGGTGCCTTACTCGTCCTGTTCGCGGCGGTCTGGTTCCTCGTGCCACCGCTCTCGCGGCGGTTCTTCCAGACGTTCAGCCAGGAGAGTTACTTCGAGTTCCTGTTCGTCATGGTCGCCATCTTCGCGGCAGCCAGTCTAGCTCACCTCCTCGATATCGCGCCGATACTTGGCGCCTTCGTCGCCGGCCTGGCGCTGAACCGTCTCATTCCCGAGGGTGGCACGCTGATGAACCGGGTCGAGTTCGTCGGGAACGCATTTCTCATCCCGTTTTTCCTGTTGCACGTCGGAATGCTGGTGAATCCGGGTGTGATCCTGGCAGGGTTCGACACCATCCAGGTCGCCGTCGTCATCACCATCGTCATGGTCGTCACCAAGGGGGCCGCCGCGTGGCTCGTCTCGACGATCCAGGGGTACGATGCCAACGAACGCGGCGTCATCTTCGGCCTCTCGACTGGCCAGGCGGCGGCTGCGCTGGCGATCACGTTGCTGGGCGTCGAAGCCGGCGTCTTCGGCGACGAAATCCTGAATGCGGTCGTCCTCCTCTTGCTCGTCACCGCACTCATCAGCCCGTGGCTGACCGAGCGAGCCGCGACCAGACTCGCCCTCGAGCGCGAGGCCGGCGACGGGGAAGACAGCGCGCTCGACCCCAACATCCTTTTGCCACTGTCTCACCACGCCGATATGCAGGAGCGACTGCTCGAACTCTCGTTCGTGCTCAAAGGTGATCGCGGCGAGCGGCCAGTCCACGTGTTGACGGTGATCCAGCGCGACCGAAACAAACGAACGGAAGAGCAGGTCGCCGCCACCCGCGAGGAACTCGATCGCGTCGCCGAAATCGGCGGTGCGGCGGAGGTCCCCGTCCACGCCGAGACGCGAGTCAGCCACAACGTGGCCAGTGGGATCGTTCAGGGGGCGATCGAGGTCCAGGCGAACCAGATTCTGATGGGGTGGGATGCCAAACGCTCGTTCAGCCATCGCATCTTCGGCAGCATCATCGATCAGGTGCTCGACCGGACGTCCCTTCCGGTCATGATCAGTCGGTTGGGCCATCCGATCAACACCACGCGACACATCCACGCCGTGGTTCCGGCGGGTGCTGACCACCACGAGGGGTTCTACGAGGCCGTCCACATCACCAAACGGTTGGCTGCCAGCCTGGGGGTCCCAATCACGGTCCACGTCGTCCGGACCGAAACGGCGCCGGTCGAACGACAATTCGAACTCGTCGAGGAGGAGGCGACGGCGACGTTCGAGCGTGTGGACCGATGGGGCGATCTTCTCCCGCGGTTGACCGAGGTGGCCGACGACGACGATCTGATCGTCGCCATCTCACCGCGGAAGGGTGACGTGGGCTGGCACGCCGAACTCTCGGAACTGCCTGGCCGACTCGTGGAGTTGCCACCCGAGTCGTTCATCACGATTCACCCACGTCAGGGCGAACCCCAGTACGATCGACGCTATCTCCGCATCGAGTGACCGGATTCGTCGTCCCCTGTTGTCGCCCGGCGCCGCTGAGTTGGTTGGTCGACGGGACGCGCTGGTACAATCCTCGTGGGCGGATTCACCACCGTTCGGCGCCATTTGCAGGCGCACTGAACGCTTCGTGACGAACGAGTGCCGATCTCTTCGGCTGGCGAACCCCCCGTCGAGGACGCCAGCCGTTGCCCATTCCCAACTAGAGCGAAGTTTCACAGAGTTCGTTCATCGCCCGTCGCAACCGCTGGGAGACGGCGGACTTCGAGACACCGAGTCGGTCGGCCAGTTCGTCCTGTGAGATGCCTCGAGGGACGTCGAAGTATCCCTCCTCGTGAGCGACGCTCAGCAGCTCTTCCTGTTTCCTCGTGAGGCCGACGACCGCCGTTTCGTTCGGCTCCGCCAACCGGAGGTGATTGACCTTGAAGGTGATATTTCGCCGCTCACACGCCCGGTTGAACGCAACGAGGTCCTCACGGCTGGGGAACCGAAGTCGGGCCACCCATCCCGCGTGACCGCTCGTGACCTCGAGAATTCGACCCCCAGCCTCGGCAATCTGGCTCGTGAACCGAACCGCCCGATCGGTGAGGGTCGCCCGGTACACCCGTCGCCGTGGATACCGCTCGACGAGCACCGGGTTCGTGACCGTGACGTCGCGCTCGAGGGTGGCCTCGAAGGCATCGAACGGGACCGATTCGGCGGTGAAAAAGAGCATCGTCCGCCCGTCCTCGAGATCGCTCCAGTACTCAAGTTCGACACGCCCGTCTCGACAGGTGCGAAGGGTGGACCCGAGGATCAGGTTGTCGTGTTCGAGCTCGAGTTCGGCGACGATGCCGTCAGCGGCCTGTGACTGGAGACTCGCCCGTTCGGTTTCGGCGGACTGGGTGCTCATCGCCGCCTCACCGTCCGACGGAGCGTGGAGTAATCGGTGCTTATCGGCTGATCGTCCATTACCGCCCCATTTCGACCACGACAACTTGGTGGTGGACGCTACACTGATTCACGCCCCCGACCGACGACGCTAGACTGATTCACGGTAACCTCGACTGGACACGCCGGCACGAAAACGTAAGGTCCAATTGCCAGGGTGTGGAGTATGCTGGCGTGGGTCATGGAGCGGAGTAATCTCACCTTATCCCCGACGGCTCGCTCGTCACTCGAGCCAATCGTCGTCGAACAGCAGTTCATAGAGGTGGCGTTCGGCGACACGGAGGTGGCGAGCAAACGTGGGCTGGGAGACGCCGAGCAAGGTGGCAACTTCACTCGCGCTCCTGGTTCGAGGCCACTCGAAGTATCCGGCGCGGTAGGCCACCCGGAGCGTTTCCAGCTGTCGCTCCGTCAGGCGTTCCCGAAGCGCCGGCCCGAATCCGATGGTTGGTCGATCACGAGCGCACGCCGCCCGTTTCGAGCGCAACTCGAGGTTGGGTCCCCAGGTTTCGAGTCGCTCGAGAAACCCCCGAACGTCGATCGTTGTGGGCACGTGGACCTGAATCCGGGATTCGACGCCCGTGGCGTCGATCCGACGGAGTCGGCCACCGGCGTCCCCAACGGCGCCGACGATCCCCGCGTCCGCGGTCTCGAGTGCTGCCTCGATGAGGAGTTGATCACCGCGTCGAACGGGGTCCGGCTCGACCTCGAGGCCGCTCACGTCGGCCCCAGCAGCCACAATATCCGCTGGCTCGAGTCCGGATTCCGGTTCCGAGAGCGCACAGAGGACGGTCGATGTTTCGTCGCCGACCGTGACGGTAATCACCTCGAGGGCAGTCTCGAGCGAGCGGGCGAACGCAAGCAGTGGATCACTCGAGGCGGGTGACGAGTGATCGCCGTTGACCCCGTCCCCTTTCCCGGGATCGACGGCGAGTTCCAGGGCCAACTGGTCCTCTGTCACGAGTAGCGTTCGAACCGAGATCCGCTCGATGGCGACCGCCAGGGTGGCCCCGACGACGCCGAGAACCTGTTGGAGGCCGTCGGAGACGGCCTCGTCGGCGACGGTGAGCGTCAGGATACCCCAGCGTCGATTCCGCGACTCGATCGGCACGACGAGGATACCGAGTGGGAATCGGTCCTGGCGCTCGTCTCTCGAGTCCGCCGGCCCCGACATCCGATCGGTCGCTGGAACGTGTATCACCCCGCTGGAATCAGGTCGGCCGTCGAGCGGGTCCGCCAAGTCGTTTCTCCCCGAACGTGCCGTCGCCGGGTCGATTGCCGCTCCAGCGCTCGTCCACGGCGGCCCCTGCCCGGGGCGGCCCGGTGGCGGCCCCATCCAGACGCCTTCGATCCAGTCACAGCCAACGAGCACCGATGCGAGCGCGTCGCCCACGGCAGCTTCGTCGGCGATTGACTCCGTTTCGAGGCTGGCCTCGAGTGCCTCCAGAACGTCCCCGATTCGTTCCCACTCCTGTTCGAGGCGGTCGCGGTTGGCTGTGACCGCCTCGAGGCGGCGCCAGTTGTCGGTGGCCCGAAGCCGTTCCCGCCCGAGGAAGGCGAGCAATCGACTCGCGCCGACCTCTCTGGTGTCGAGCGACCGGAGCCCAAGGCCGGTGGCGATGAGCAGGCCGCGATCGCCGATCGGCACGAGGTAGACCAACTCGCTGTGGAGCCCGGCGCGCTCGAGGACGCGCTCGAATTCGCCCATTGCAACCACTCCGACTGCGGGGCCGGACAGCCGCCGTGGGTCGAGCCACGGGACGGTGTCGACCTCGAGTGGCGGGAACGAAAGCGGCGGCGTCGCGTCGCTTGGCACGACGGTCGTCGGGACGAGTCGGTCCCCCTTTAGCAGATATCCGCCGACGACCGAGGCAGGGACGAGCTCGAAGAGCCCACGGACCAGTGTGGATCCGATTTCCGATGGTCGGTCGGCCCGCTCGAGTGACGTGACTATCCTGTCGAGTCCCTCGAGCGTCATCGTTTCGGCGGCGACCTGCCTGTCGGCTCGCAAGGACACCAGCACACGCCTGGCGGTGAGTGGATGGACCGTCGCAGTCGCCGGGCGGGGGCCGTGGGGGGTTTCGAGGACCACCGAGACGGGTGTCTCGCGCGTCGGGGTGCTGGCCATTCGGCTTTCGAGTCGCGATCGACTCTCGCCCTCGAGGACGTCGGCGATGGCTCCGCCAGCCGAAAGCGTCATCCCGAATTGGCTTCCCCCGCGCCCGATCACCTCGGTGATTCGCCCCGAATCACGATCGACCACCAACACGAACAGATCGAGCGCGCCGACGATCTCCCGACTATCAATCGAGAGATCCGTCACGTCGTCATCCCCGGCGTGAGTGCCCCCTGTCCGGCCTTGTTCGCTCCGCGTCCTTTCCCCGTCGAGTACCTGATCGACAGCGCCTCCGTGGGAACCGTTCGAACTCGCTGCGGCGGGCGGCTGGGGGCCCTCGAGTGTCTCCGATGCCGGCGCGAGTACAACGATTCGAGTGCGGTCGGCTTCTCCGCCGCGCCGGTCGCCCCCGCCCGCGTTCGTCCCGTGGCCGTTCATCTCGTACAGCCAATAGGCTCGCGTATTGCCATCTCGGTCCGGTATGCTGACTTGCCGTGGCGTCCACGTGTCATCGGATTCCTCACCGGCGGTGCACGCTTCGGGCCCGGTGCTCGGTTCGATCGAGGCGTCGTTCTCGACGATCGACAGCCATTGGCGACCCACGAGTTCCGATTCCGTATAGCCACACACGGGCTCGAGACTCGGGCTCGCCCCCACGACGACTCCGTCCTCGAGCGTGAGCCACACCATCGGTCCGAAATCCATGACCGAACGGCTGATGTCACGTGTCTCGAGCCGGTCCGTCGACTCTCTCAGCTCCCGTGGCGAGGTGTCGAGGGTCCGGCCTCGATCAGCGGCGAGCACTGTCTCGAGTCGCCGCCGAACCATCGGCCCCGTTGCCGTCGGGGAGAGTACTTCGTCTGCGCCGGCTTCGAGGGCGTTCGTGCTATCGTCCGTCACCGCGACGAGTGGGGCGCTAACGCGGTCGGCGAGGGAAGCCACCACATCCGGGTCTTGTCCGTCGAACCCGACGAGCAAACAGCCGACTGACTCGCCCTCGAGGTATTGCCTCGCGTCGTCGACGCTCCCGACGCGATGGACGCTATCCACACCGGCGACAGCCTCGAGGCGATCAGCAAGCTCGTCCAGGTCGCCGGTTGAATCGACGACGAGCACGGGTGGCGTGGCTCGTGTCGCGGGTGCGGTGCGGTCGCTCACGGTGGGGTGGACCGGATCACTGGAGGTAAGTACCCCGACCGTTCGAACCGGTAGCGTCCGATTGCCCGTGCTATATGACCTCGAGAATAACGATGGCGAGGTACAGTTGGCCGAGGCCCGCGACGATCATGACGGCGCCGGCGAAGCGCTCGAGGCGGCGGGTGTTTGCCGTGAGCCATCCCGAGCCAGCCACGAGTCCGGTCCCCGTTGCGACGGTCAAGGCGATCATGAGTCCGGTGACGGTCCCGACGTAGGTGCCGATGACCAGCGCGGCTGCGGGTGCCGACAGCGACAGCGCTCTGGTTAAGACCCCGACGAAAAGCGGTGCCACGCAGCCGGCCGCTGCGAGCGCGTAGCCGGCCCCGAAGATGCCGAAGCCGACGACGCTGGAGCGACGTTTGGGCAAGGCAATCGAGAGTGATGGCGCGCGCCCCAGCACGACGAGGACGCCAAACCCGAGCAAGAGCGCGCCGACGATCGGCTCGAACAGGACTAAATTCGAGAGGGTGTCGTGGCCCACGACGAACGAGACACCGATGACGGCCGCGAACGTTGTGAGGACGCCACCGCCAGCGACGAGGCCGCGGGCGAGTGATCCACCCAGGGTTGGCGATCCGTCGACCGTACTCGCGTAAAATCCAACGTACCCCGGCAACAATGGGTACGCACAGGGCGAAAAGAAGGTTGCGACGCCAGCGCTCAGCGCCAGTACGAGCGTCGGCAGGAGTGTAAGGGTGGTTTCCAGCATATTACTCCGTGAGTGTGGTGAGCCGATTAACGCGCACGTTCGATTCCTTCGAGAAGTTCGTCGGTCGTCTTGACCCCCGACTCGGACCACTGGACGTAGCCGGCCCCGTCGATTGCGACGGCGAGTGGGTACTGGGAGAGCCCATACTGCTCGGCGAGTTCGACGTTTCGGTCGAGTCCGATCGTCCAGTTTCCGTCGTGTTCGGCCCACCAGTCGGCGAGCTCCGCCGGCGAGATCGAGGCTGCCTGGCCGTCGCCCACGGACTCGTTCGTGACGGAGACGAAGCGAACCTCGTCACCGACTTTTTCGTGCGCTTCGGCCAGTGCCGGCATCTGTTCGACACATGGCGGACACCAGGTGCCGAAGAAGTCGATGAAGGTCGGTTGCGATGGGACGGGAATCTCGATGGTACCCGCCTCACTCCCGCGGGCATCGACGGTCTCGATCTCTCGTCGCTCGGCGGGTTCCTCGTCGTCGGAGAGTCGGGCCTCGAGGGCGTCTCCCCCGCCGAGGGCCACGGCTGCGCCGCCGCCGAGTACACCGATACTGGCGAGTGCAGCGATGAGTTCCCGTCGTTCCATATCAGGACACCTGGCCGGTGACGGCCCGGACGTCCTCGAGGACGGTTTCGGGGTCGACTTCCGTCCCTCGAGGATACGATCGCTCGACGATGCCGTCCTCGTTCACGAGGAGGATGAGGTTGCTGTGGGCGAACGTGTACTCGCCGTGGTCGTGATCCTCGTGGTCGGAGTGGTTGCCGTCCTCGCCGTTTTGGTGGCCGTGATCCTCGTCATCGTCGTGGCCACCGTCACCGTCATCGTAATCGGCATAGTGCTCCTCGATTTCCGCCTCGTCGTCGATCCGATCGAGGGCCATGCCGACCTCCTCGCTGACCAACTCCGCTGCGACCTCGTTGTTCTCCGGGCGCATGAAGTGCCAGTTGCCGGCCTCGAGATCGACGCCCTGCTGACCGGCGTACTCCTCGAGGACCTCGGGGGTGTCACGCTCGGGGTCGAACGTCAGTGCCAGCAGTCGCAGGTCGTCCGCGTATCCCGCTTCGACGGCGTCGGCCTGTGCTCGTCGAAGTCGGAGCAACAGCGCCGGACAGGCCCCGTCGGGGCACGCAGTGAAAATAAACGTCAGCAAGTAGCTCGCGTCGCCCTCGAGGTCGGCCGTGTCGATCGTTTCATCCGTGAGTGGATCTGGCGCGGCAATCCTCGGTGCCGTGTCGCCGTGAATCGGGTGGCTCGGGTTGCCTCGAGGTTCTGTGGGCGGATCGAGTACCGTCTCGCCGTCGCCCCAGTGGCCCTCGGTGGCGTCGTCTCCCTCTCCCGCCAGGCCATCGATGTCCTCGAGACAGCCGGCGAGGCCGACGCCAGCCAGGGTCGCCCCACTGGCCGTCGCGACCCGCTCGAGGTAGCGTCGTCGGTTCATGGAGGTCCCTTGGGATCTACGGATAAAAGGCTCGTTGGTCCGTGCCTCGAAAGCCTCGCGGGATCGACCACACTATGGTGGCCACGACCGTCATTACACACCTCTCATGACCCCAACGGTCGGAACTGATGACAACCAGTTCCCTCTCATCTCGCTGTCCGGCTGTGTCCACCGTGGCAGTCGTTTCGATCGCCGGCGTGGCACCGGTCCCGGAGGAGTGGTACACATCCCGCAAAACCGACAGGCGTTTTTGGAACTCGCCCCTAACCTGGGTATGGATTGGTCTCGTCGAACGGTCTTGCGTTCGTCCGCCGCTGTTGGCGTCCTCGGGGTGGCTGGCTGTCTCGAGCGACTGGGCTTCGAGGAGCAGTCGGCCTGGGAGACCCCCGACATGGTCGAGGACCGGCCCGACGCCGTCTACATGCCACCCGCATCAGAGGAGATGGGAATCTACGGCCAGGATAGCACGGACGATTACGTCCTCGAGGTGAGCTACACCTTTCCCCATCGCTTCTGGCTCGTCGCCGGTGATCGGGAACGTGTCGACGTTCAGCCTGACGACACGCTCCATCTGATGATGGTCGTCTGGGACGCCGAAACGGGAACCGTTCTGCCGGTCGACATGTCCCTCGAGATCACCGACGCGGACGGCGACCTCGTTCACGGCGACGCCCCCTGGTCGATGCTCTCTCAGCGGATGGGCTTTCACTACGGTGACAACGTCGACCTTCCCGGCGAGGGTACGTACACCGCGAGTGCCCGGGTTGGTCCCGTCAGTGCCCGGCGAACGGGCGACCTCGAGGGCCGTCTCGACGAGGCCGTCACGCTCGAGGTCGACTTCGAGTACCAGCGCAGCGACCTCCACGACCTCGAGTTGAACATGCTGGACGACGACGAACAGGGTGAGCCCGGCGCGTTGCCGTTGATGGATCACAGTGACCACGATCACGGTCACGATGATGGAGGCGATCACGACGGCCACGACCACCACGACGACCTCGAGGGGCACGGACACGGCGAGCACGATCATCCCACCGTATCGGGCCCGCCAGTTGCCGACCTCGAGGGAACGCTGCTCGGCACCGAGACGACGGCCGACGCCGCCTTATCGGCGCTGGTGTCCGACCAGGATCGCTTCGAGGAGGACGCCCCCGCTCTCGCGATCTTCCCACGAACACCGTACAACGACGTGATTCTCCCGTTCATGCAACTGTCTGCTGCCCTCGAGGCCGACGGCGAAACAATTCTCGAAACGTCACTCACAGAGACACTCGATCACGAATTCGGTCACCACTACGGTGTCGCCGCCCCGGAACTCGCGGACGCGGATACTCTCGTCGTGCGCGTCGACACCCCGCCACAGGTGTCTCGACACGACGGTTACGAAACGGCCTTTTTCGACTTCGAAGCCGTCTCCTTCGACCTCGGGTCCTGATATGGTACCGTCGTCGCTTCCCTGTGCGTGCCGACTCGGTAGGGAACTCACCGTACAGTACACCGCAGGCGCCACCTTCCTCCGAAAGGGAGCGCCACTCGAGCCGGTTGTTGTCCCCTACTGCTCGTCGAGCCCTGGTACGCCTTCGATAACAATCACGGTCAACGACGTACCAAATCGCCATGTCTCAGTCCCACCAACCCCGCGTGACTATCGGGTGCCCCACTTGTGACGCCCCGCTTTCGAGGGCGATTCCCCGTGGGCCCGGCCTCCAGCCCGCGAGCGATCGTCAGGCCCCCTCGCGTCCGAATCAGCGACTCAACGGCCTCGAGGCCGAGTGCCACGAGTGTGGACACACCGTCGAACTCTACTATTACTGAATTCGGTAGCCGCCACCTATATCGGTGAACGATGGTCGTCGTTCATGGGAACCAGGGTGTTCACTCGAGGTACACCGTCACGCATGAGTCTCACAGACGATGGTACCGACGACACTGTCCCGGCCGACCTCGCGGACCTCCCGCCGAGTGCGAAACTGGTCTACAAGGTCCTCGAGTACGAGGGGTGTTTGACGCAGGCGGAACTCGCCGCCGAGACGCGCCTCTGTACTCGCACCGTCCGCTACGCGGTGGACAATCTCGAAGCTGCTGGCTGTATCGACTGTCGCCGCTCGCTCAAAGACGCTCGGCGGTCGATTTACTGGATCGAGGACTGACCGATCACCAGCCGTTGACCTCTCCTGCGTTTTCGCGGTGTCTGTAACCCGCGCAGGCGACCCCACAGCGGGCCGATACTGTCTCGCTCACTTGATCCGAACAGTACCGTCGATGACTGCAAATGCTGTCCGTGACGATTGGTGGTACATGATTGGGTTCCCCCCATCGGGATGATTGTCACTGGCATTTTTCCAGGGTTTGTATCGGCGTGGAGGCCGCGAGGCTGGTCACTTCCGTTTTCGATACTGCTCGACCAACACGTCCAATCCAAAGGCTCCCGTCGTCATCGTGTGATACCCCTCCAGGCGCGGGTTGAACTTCGCCTTGTAGCGATTGATACTCGGCACACCCGCTCCCACGAGGTCGTAGTGATCGACACCCGACTCGAGGCCATCCCGCATGACGTGCCAGTCAAGCACGTCGTTGACTGCCAGGTCGAGGTCCCGATCGACCTTGACCCCGCCTTGCCATCGGTATCTGGTGTCCGCTGACTCCACGACGAGGAGTCCACCCTGAAAAGTTCCCTCGACGCGACAGACGTACGGACGGATCGACCCCTCGGGGAGTGCCGCATGGAGTTCACGCACGAACGACGCCGAGAGCTGAAACGGCCGGTCCTGACTCGCGTACCTGGCACGGACCTGCTCGATGATCCGGTCGATGTCCGGCCGCTCACCCACCGTCACCGTATACTCACGGTCGAACTCCCGGGCCTTCCTGACGTTCCGTCTGGCATCGCTGCTGAACGACCCCAGGAGGTCCGCTGGCGCTCCCTCGAGATCGACGACGTAGGTGTACGCCGGTTCGGCCCGGTAGCCGTTCCAGAGGAACGTCCGGACGTCCCCAAGACCGACGGTGTCGAATTTGGCGTACATCGGCGAGAGTTCGGTGTCGATCCACGCCAGTGCTCCCTCGAGGAAGGCGTTGGTTCGTTTGTCCGCCTTCCGTTGCTTGAGTTTCTCCTGGTTGCACAGGACGGGGCCGAGATAGGGGATCCACGAGTACGGGGCCGGTGAGAACGCACCCGTGGCTGGTCCTTTGTGGTACTCGAAGAGGGGAAAGAGACCGACCAGTTCCTGGCCTTTGAACCCGGCGAGCAGGTGCGCATTGGTGTCCGTTTCCTTGGCCTGCAGGCGGAGTGCCTCGGCGCGGTAGAACGGATGGGTGTCAGTCGCTCGCTCGACGTGTCGGTTCCAGTCCTCGGCGTCGGCGATCGGGTCGAGTCGTTCGACGTCGACGCCCATGATTACAGGTACCCCAGGTCGCTCAGTCGCTGTTCGACGCCCGCGTCCGCCGTCGCCGTGATCGGCGACGGCTCGTAGGCCGGATACGCCTCGCGCGGGCTTGGTTCGACCAGCGGTAACGCCTCGCCGTCCATCGCTGCGTCGATGGGAAGGTCGAAGAACGCACAGACCGTCGGTGCCACGTCGAAAATCGTCGCCCCCGACAGTGACGCCGTCTCGTCGAGGTCCACGCCGGCGGCGGCGATCACGCCAGTCCGCTTGTGGTTCCAGGGTTCCCACGGCTCGGCGAACTGTGCGCCATCGAGGCCCTGCTCGATTGCGTTGTCGAAGTCAGCGGGGACGGTGACGATGTCCGGCGCATCCTCGAGCTGTGGGCCGTCGAACACCGCCTCCCGGGCGTTGACCGCCTCGAACATCGGCTCCCCGTCGGGCGTCTCGACTGCCCGGAGGTCGTCGA
Source organism: Natrialbaceae archaeon Tc-Br11_E2g14 (assembly GCA_001564275.1). Taxonomy (GTDB): domain Archaea; phylum Halobacteriota; class Halobacteria; order Halobacteriales; family Natrialbaceae; genus Natronosalvus. Next base: position 25,521 of record LKND01000038.1, read on the forward strand.
TGAGGTCCCGCCGATAGGCCTCGTACTCGGCTGTTGGGACCTGCCCGTTTGGCTCTCTCCCCTCGAGATTGATCCGGACGCCCAGTTCGCTCTTCGAGCGGCAGTAGGCCCTCGATTGCGGAAAGTCGACCTGTTCGCTCGCCGCACGAATCATGTCGTTCGGAACTCGTTTCCCGACCGCCTCCGCGAGCCCGAGATGCTCGAGGGCGCTGGCGACTCGCTGGGTGGTGATGCCGAACTTGGCCGCGAGGTTCATCGCCCGTTCGAATGCACTCGGGTCGTGCTCGCCCGCGGACTCGCCCTCGAGGAGGTCGTTCTGCCAGGCTCGAGACCAGGTTGGCATCCCTTCGCCGCCCTGTTTTGTGACGACGTCACCACGCGCTCGAAGGAACTCGTTGATGCGGAACTCCCAGCCGTCGACGGGCCCGATGCCGTGGTCACTGACGACGAGGACGTTCGCCGGGTCGAATTCACGAATAGTTGCCTCGAGTTCCGCGTCGACGGCTCCGTAGACCGCCTCGATGGCTCGCTTGTCCCCCGGGCGTTCGTGAAACACGGAGTCGGTCACCTGGAACTGGAGGAACCCAAAGTCGGGTTCGACACGGTCGAGCAGGTAGCGAAACGCGTCGCCACGGGATTCGATCGTCCGCTCGTAGCCAGCGATGGAGGCCTCGGCCTCCGGGCCGCTCTGGGGGTAGAGCCGATAGTCGCCACAGGCTTCGATCACTTCCTCGAGGATGCCAGTCGGGTGACACGGGGGCTCCTCGGGCGCGGTCATGCCAGGGATCAACGCCCCGTCGAAGTCCTGTGGGGGGTGAGTGACCGGCACGTTGACGACGACGCTCGAGTGTCCGGCGTCACTCAGTAGTTCCCAGATCGGACGCGCGCGGACGCGACTGGCGTTGACGACGTCCCAGTCGTAGCCGTCGAACGCGAGGAAGTCGTAAACGCCGTGTTTGCCGGGGTTTTGCCCCGTGTACATCGTGGGCCACGCACTCGCGGTCCAGGGCGGGAGCTGTGACTCGAGTGGGCCAGCCGAGCCGGTTTCGAACAGGCGGTGGAGCGTCGGCGTCACGCCCGCCTCGAAGAGGGGCTCGAGAACGGGCAAACAACCGGCATCGAGACCGACGACGAGAAGTTTGGGGCCGTTTGCGGCACAGTTGGATTCCATGGCCGGACGTTGCGGGTGAAGCGCTTTGTTATGCAACGGTTTGCGCCGGTAGCCCCACCGTAGTCTCGACCACCACAGGACGGTGGGGCCGTTTCTTGTCGCTGTACGTCCAGCCTGACGATGGATCCCCTGGAGTATTCGCTCCATCACTAAGGGCTGCCTCGACGAACATCAGCGCGATGACGGTGCGGGATCAGGGTGTCCAATCGATCGAGGCCGTTCGAGCATCGCCGTTCGCGAACCGGCCGGGCCGACGATGTAATCCCACGTCGTGGCCACCGGTGGCCACTCGTGGGCCGAACGAGATGGGAGCGCTTACTGTGGGTCGGAACCGCTCGGGTGAGCGACCGTGATCAGTGGGAAACCATCGCTGCTCGAGTGGTCGGTGAACCACTCCCAGCCCGCGGACGTGGGGGCGCTGTTCGCCCAGCACGCCCACGAGTTCGCCTATTATGGGTCCGGAAAGGCCGCCTTCCGCGACGGCTTACGGACGCTCCAGCGACTCGAGCAGGGGCGACGTGACGGGAGTGTCCTGCTCCCCGCGTACATTCCCGATGCCGTCCTCGAACCCGTCACGGACTGTGGCCTCGAGCCTCGGCTGTACGAACTCACCGACTCGCTGGCCCCGAATATGGCGGCGCTCGAGTCACGTATCGACGACTCGACGCTTGCCGTCGTCTCCGTGAACTACTTCGGCTTTTCCCAACCGGCGTTCGACGCAATCGACCAATTGGCCAGCCGAAACGGCTGTTACCACCTCGAAGATAATGCCCACGGTGCCCTGAGTGTCGTCGACGGGCGCCTGCTCGGAACGCGGACCGGTGTGGGATTTTCCAGTCTCTGGAAACTCCTGCCGGCACCGGATGGGGCGGTGCTTCTCTGTAACGACGAGGCGGTGGCATCGGCGTACGAACCCTCTTCGATCACTGGGGTCCACGATCGCGTTCGAACACAGGATCTGCAATTCGCCCTGAAGTCACTGGCGAGTGACCTCCTCGACACCAGCCACAGACTCAAGAGCTCCGTCCACTCGCTCGTCACGACGGGCGATGCCGGAACGTCGACCGCCAGCCCCGCCCAGCGGTATCGAGCCGGCAAGGATCGCATGTCCCGGCTCTCCGCGTACGTGGTTGCAGACGCTGATCCAGCGGCGATCCGACACAGGCGGCGTGAAAACTACCGAGCGTGGCGATCCGTCTTCGAGGGACACGACGCCGTGACGCCGCTTTTCGACGAACTCCCCCACGGTGTCTGTCCGCAGGTGTTTCCGGTCAGGACGTCGGTGCCGGGCCAACTCGAGCGTGTGCTCGCCGATTGTGGGGTGGATGGGGCCCACACCTGGCCGCGACTCTCCTCGACGGTTCGTCAGGACGACACCTACGCGACGGCCACCAAGCTGGCAGCCGAGGTCGTCGTCTTGCCCGTCCACCAACAGACCGATCCGGAAACGATCACCAGCGCGGGACTCGAGGTCGTCTCGCGGCTCCCCTGACGGCGAGGATCAGGATATCGTTGCCGAAGCGCAGCCTGTCAAGCGACCGAGTGCGCCGGCGAGAACGGTTGCAGCAGTCGCACAATCCTCCCAGTCCGTCCACTCGAGGGGGTTATGGGAGATGCCGTCTCGCGAGCGCACGAAGAGCATGCCCGCATCCGTGACGCGGGAGATACGCATGGCGTCGTGGGCGGCCCCGGAATGGAGTGCTGGCGAGTCCACACCAACGGTCGTACTCGCGGCCTCGAGTGCGTCCCGACAACGATCGCTCATCGGAGCCGGCGGTACTTCGAGGTGGCGCTCGACGGTGGTGTCGACGCCCCGATCGTCGCCAATCTCCCTGATTGTCCGTTCGGCGTCCGCGAGCAGGTCGGCCATGGCGTCGCCGTCGATATCGCGGACGTCGAGACCGAGGTCGACCTCGCCAGGGATCACGTTGGTCGCGTTTGGGGAGACGTCACACCGACCGACCGTGGCGACGGCCGTGTTCTCACCAGCTACCGCATACGCCTGGCCCAGGGATTCGACCGCGAGGACGACCTCGCTCGCGGCGGCGAGTGCGTCCGCCCGCTCGTCCATCGCCGTCGCACCGGCGTGATTTGCCGACCCACGAATCCGAACGCTCGAGTGGGTGATGCCCGTGACGTCGGTGACGATCCCTACCGGTGTGCCCACGGACTCGAGGACGGTGTCCTGTTCGACGTGGACCTCGAGGAACGCGTCCCACGCGCTGCAGTCCAGTCGTCCCTCGCCTCGATAGCCAATCGCCTCGAGTGCTGTCTCGAGGGTCGTCCCGTCGTCGGCCGTCA
>LKND01000039.1 GCA_001564275.1 Natrialbaceae archaeon Tc-Br11_E2g14
CGGTCCAGCCACACCACCCGCTGCAAATGACGGTCCAGCCACACCACCCGCTGCAAATGACGGTCCAGCCACACCACCCGCTGCCAATGACAGTCCAGCCACACCAACCGCTGCAAATGGCAGCCCAGCCACACCAACCGCTGTCAGACGACACTCGAGTCGGGAGTGTCGAAGGCCGCGCTATGTGGGGAAACTGGCGAGGATTATGAGGCGTTCAACGCCACAGCCCGTTCGAGCGGCTCCAGGCCTACTCGAACTTCTCGAAGGGCTGCTCACAGCCCCGACAGAAGTGCATCGAGCGACAGAGCGACGGCCCCTTGGGATGTTCTCGAACCGTATCGGTCGATCCGCAGTAGGGACAGTCGGCGGGCTCCTCGTCGCCGGTGGTCTCGACGCTCGGGTCGGTGGTACGTCGCATGCTAGACACTCAGCCCGAAGTCTCGCAGGTCGGATTTGCCCTGTTCGGTGACCATGTCGAGTGACCACTCCGGACTCCACACCAGCTCGAGTTCCGACGACGCTACACCCCTCGGCGAGGCGGCGGCCTCCCGAACCTCCTCTGTCAGCATCTTCCGGGCCGGACAGCCCGTATAGGTGAGGGTCATGATGACGCGGACGTGGACGTCGTCTTCGTGTGATTCCAGATCACTCTCGATGGCCTCGAGTTCCACCGCGTAGATCAACCCGAGGTCGACGATCGAGACGGGCATTTCGGGGTCTTCGACGTCGTAGAGGGCGTCCCAGACCTCGCGTTCGATACCCGCGGCGTCCTCACCGGTGGCGGGCAGGCCGGCAACCTCGCCCCGTTCGACGTACTCGGTGTACGCACAGGGAGTGGCGTCGGCATCGGGATCGAACGCGACGTCGACGTCGTGAGCCCGGTCGTCGCGGTCGGTCCCCGCGAACTCGCTCGAGGGGTCGGTCGGGGTTGTGTCGTCAGTCATTGTTTGCTGTCCTGGGTCGGCGGGTGGTCACTGGTCATCGGGATCGCTCATAATGCGCTCGGCGCTGTCGCGGCCGAGGTCGTGATACGTGTAGGTGAACTCCTCGTAGAGGTCGAACCAGTCCTCGGTGTGATTGGCGTCCCGTCCGATGGTCTCGGGGAGGTCGTCGGCCGTCACCGCGCCGTCCTCGGCAATCGGCACCGCGAGTCCCAGGGACTCGAGAAACGGGACGACCGTCTCGAGCCACTGTTGGCCGAGTGCATCGAGTGACTGGGTCCGAATACCGTACTCGTCGATACGGGCCTCGATCTCGGGATCGACCGGCTGAAACAGCGTCAGTGCGTGCGGAAAGAGCCGGTCGAGGGTCGTCTGGACCCGTTCGTGACCCTCCTCGGTCGATGCCAGGCGCTCGAGCCAGTTGGTCGCGTGCTCGCGGTGGTACCGTTCCTCGCCCTGAACTTTCCCGACCCGGTCCTCGAGTCGAGGATACGAGGAGTCCTCGAGGGCCTGCAACCGGAGGTGTTCGGCCTCGTCGTAGAGGTACGAGCGAACGATCGGGTCCGCCCAGTCACCGGATTCGAACGGCAGTTCGACCAGAGTCGAGTGGGTGAACGTCTCCGGGTCGCGCTCCCAGAGCAGGTCGGCTTCCTCGTGGCCGAAGTCCTCGAGGAGGTCGTACCACAGCCGGGCATGGCCAAGTTCGTCCTGGGCGATGTTCGACAGCGCGAGGTCCGACTCCAGGGTGGGCGAGCGGACCTGCCACTCGGTGTAGCGCTCGGCGAGGACGAACTCGTCGTCCGCGAGCCGGTAGAGGAGGGTTTCGACGGCCTCGCGTTCGTCGGGGGCGAGATCCTCGGGCCCCGAGAGGTGATCGATGACGCTCACGAGTTCCCACCTGCCGTGACCTCCTCGCGTTCACGGTCGGCCGTTTCCTGTTCGCGCTGGGACTCGGCCACCTCTTCGGCGAAAGAGGCGTCGACCCCGGTGTAGGTCATCGCCCACCGGTAGGACTTGTCGGTCGTGCCGCCGAAGGTCGTGTCTTCGGCGTCGACCTCGGCGATCTCGGGCTGGGGAACGACCCAGAGGCTGTTGGTCGGTTTTCGCCGGCCGTGTTGAACTTCCGCAAAGAGCTTCGCCATCTCGGCGTCCGGCGCGTGCACGTTCCCACAGTGGGTGTGGTAGCCACCCGGTTTCTCCTGTCGGAAGACTTCCCAGATCATGGTCAGTCGGCTGCAGCGGGGGCAGTCCCCATCGATGTCTGTTCGTGCTCGTCGAGGACGGTGCGAACCCACTCGACGGCCTCCTGGGTGTCGTGTCGCTTCCCGATTTGGACGTGACTGCCCTCGTAATCGTTCTTCGCAACGGTGAAGAACTCATCCCAGTCGAGGTCGTCCTCTACGACCCTGTATGTCCCATCGTCGCGCTTTCGAATGCGTGGTTCCTCGGGAATCTCGAGGCCGTACTTTTCGGCCTTCGGAATGTAGGCGTTGAGGAACGCGTTGCGGAGTTCGTCGTTGCTCAGCTGCTTGAGCCCGACCTCGCTGGCGAAATCGTGGTGGGTGCTCTTGTCATCCGTGGGACCAAAGAACTGGATGATCCGGGGCCACCACGTCTCGAAGGCCTCCTGCAGTCGCTCCCGCTCGGCCCGCGAGCCCGTCGCGAGTTCACGGAGGATGTCTTCGCCGTGTTTGACGTGGAAGCCCTCCTCGAAACACACTTTATCCATGGCGTGGGCGTAAGGCTCCCAGCTCGAGCGCTTCAGCGTCGCCTGCCGGCGCATCGCGGCCCCGTCGACGAAGAACCCGATCATGGGGGTCTCGACCCACTCCTCCATCGGGTAATGAAAGCAGTTGAGGAACTTCCCGTCACCGGTGGCGAGTTCCTCGAGCATCTCCTCTCGGGTCTTGATTCCCAAGGATTCGGCCGCCCGATAGAGCAGCTGTCCGTGACCGATCTCGTCTTGAACCTTCGCCGAGAACGCGAGTTTTCGGTCGAGTGAGGGTGCCTGACGAATAAACGGACGCTCGAGGTACGCGCCCATGATCTCCGAGTTCGCGTGGAACTGGATCATTCTGGTCGCCGCCTTGCGGTACTCTTCGGGCATGTCGTCTTTTGGACTGAACGCCCGTGGAGCGGCTCGTTCCTTGACGGTCTCAATGTCCATGGTCGATTATTCGGGATCGAAAGTCGTACGTGTTGGCCAGCCCATGGACTGCATTTATATGCCCTTGCGGGCTACATTCGGCATGATCGAGGAGTGTCTAGCCGTCGAATTCGCCGTTAGCGGCGACGATTGCCCACTCGCTGCGGCCACCGAGGCGACCGGTGTCAGGGTCGATGCCCATCCCCCACAGCGGCGAACCGATGGCTACTCGCTGTTGCGGTTCAGCGGCCCGGCAACTGACTCGTTCGTCGACACTATAGACGGCGACGACCGGATTCGGTACCTCCACGCCTCTCGTCGGGACGACCGGGTGAACTACCGCTGTCTCTCCCGCCAGCCCTGCGTGATCCACGAACTGGTCGACGCCGGATTCCTCGTGGAGCGTATCCAGTACGTCGGCGGGGAAGAACGCTACGCCGGGGCCGTCGTCGGCCAGGACGTCCTCTCAGGGGTTCTCGAGGCAGCCGGCGACACCCTCGGGGTGACCCTCGAGCGCGTGTATCCACTGGGGGACGGTGACGACCAGTCCGTGGCCCATCGGTGGGAGATCACTCCAGCTCAGGAGGCCGCCCTCCGCACGGCACAGGAAATGGGGTACTTCGGCGTTCCCAAGGCAGTGACGGCAGCGGCGGTCGCGGCCGAACTCGACATTAGCAAGTCGGCGTTTCTCGAGCGGCTCCGTCGCGGACAGGCCGCGCTCTTTGGGCAACTGTTCGACTGAGACAGCTTGCTGTACATCGTTTCCAGTGATCACCTCATGAGATTGGTAATCACTGGGACGCAACGACAGGAAACCGTACGGACACCCAGTCGTCGGTCGGTCCCAACAAGCCCACCCAATCGAGCTATGGAGAGTACCACTTCACGGTGAGCCGTATAGCGGGATGCGTTGTGACACTGTTTCGCCGAGTGCTAACCCCGCATTGGGGAGACGAGAGGACGTTGCTACTGGGACGATTCGCCAGCTGATCCGGTGACGGACTCGACGCCGGTGAACTCGAATCGCACGCCGCCTGCATCACTTTCCGCGAGCCTCACGTCCCACCCGTGCGCCTGGGCGACCTGCTCGACGATCGAGAGGCCGACACCGGTTCCCGAATCGGCGGTGGTGAACCCACTCGAGAAGACGCGGTCCCGGTGTTCGGGCGGGATTCCTCGTCCATCGTCCTCGACGGCGAACCCGCCGTGGATAGGCTCGACCCCGACCGTGAGATCGGCATCCGCTACAGCACCGCCGTTCATCCCGTGCTCGATCGCGTTCCGAAAGAGGTTCTCGAACAGTTGTGCGGCTCGAGTGCGGTCGACCAGGACGGTCGCTCCAGGGGGACCCATGAACTCGACGGCCGCATCGCCAGTCTCGACGTTCGCCCAACACTCGGTGACCAGTTCCTCCAGGTCGACGGCCTCGACCTCGTCGATGTCTTTCCCGTCTCGAGCGAGCACGAGGAGGTCATCGATCAGCGTCTCGATCCGCTCCAGTGCCTCACTCGCCACCTCCAGATAGTCTCCAGCATCGGTGGGCGACGTTGCAGCGAGGTCCAGATGGCCGCTGGCGACGTTCAGGGGATTTCGAATGTCGTGGGAGACCACGCTCGAGAACTCCTGGAGGCGTTCGTTCTGTGCCTCGAGGGTCTGTTCGTACTCGAGGCGATCGATCGCGGTCGCCGCGTGGGTGAGTAGCAGTTCCGCGAGTTCGAGATCCGTTTGGTCGAACCCGTTGGGACCCGTTTCCGTCGCCTGGAAGACCCCGTGATCGCCGAGTGGGACGCTGATACCGGACTGGTACGTCTCGTCGGCGGGGTCGCTACGGTCGTCCTGGTCGACGTTCCCGATTATCGAGGGCTCCCCACGCTGGAACGTATCGCCGGCCAGTCCCTGGTCGATCCGCATTCGCCGGGAGCCATTCGGGGGCGTGCCCTCGGAGGTGGCGTACGGAACCAGCCACTCCCCTTCCTGGATCACGATGGTGCAGGCATCGAAATCGAGGAGTTCCGCGGCCGCCTCGACTGTTCGCTCACACACCGCCTCGACTGACCCCTCCGACTGCAACGCGGTTGCAACCCGGTGGAGGGATTCGACGGTTTCGGCCCGATGCTTCTGGTCGGAGATGTCACGAACGACACAGGCTGTGGTACCGTTCTCGACACCCGTGACCGACACCTCGAGGTCGACGGTTCGGCCGTCGGCCCGAACCCCACGTGTCTCCCCGCTCCAGTTGCCACTCTCACGAACCGTGTCGAAGACCGTCTTGGCGAGTTGTGCTCCCCCCTCGAACAGTTCGTGCCAGCTCACACCGTCGATCGCTTCGAGCTCGTCGTAGCCAAAGCGGTGGACGAACGATTCGTTTGCGTACCGAACGCGTCGATCCGAATCGAGCAACGCAACACCGTCAGTCGACGCTTCGATTGCTGTTGCCTGCGCCCTGGTGTGGGACTGTCGACCGACTCGTTCGCTGATGTCCTGGACCGTCCCGCGCAAACAGTCGATTCCATCTCTGGTCTCTCGTTCGCCACGTGACCGGACCCACTTGTCCGCTCCCGTTGCCGTCTGTACCCGCCACTCCTCGTCGAACGATTCGCCGGTCTCGATTGCCCGTTTGACGGCCGCCCTGACCCTTGGGCGGTCCTCGGGATGGTAGCGTTCGACGGCCGCCTCGAGTGTCGGTTCATATTCGGAACCCACCTCGAAGATCCGATGCACTTCCTCGGTCCACTGAAGCTCATCGGTTTCGAGGTCGAGTTCCCAGCCACCGACTGCGGCGATTCGCTGGGTGCGCTCGAGCAGGTCGCGGTGTCGCTCGAGGCGTCGCTCCCGATCCTTGCGTTGGGTGATGTCCTCGTGAAAGCTGATGTAGCGATCGGCCTCACCCCCCGTGGCAGTGACCGGTGCGAGTGTGGTTCGGTGCCAGACTGGGTGATCGGCTGGATCACAACGCCGATGTTCGATGGTCAGGGACTCTCGAGCCTCGACCGCCTGGGTGACTCGTTGACCGACGCCTTCGCCCCCTTCATCGTCCAGAAACCAGGGTGAGTCGCCCACCAGCTCCGCCCGTTGCTTCCCGGAAATGGCACAGAGGGCCCGGTTGGCGTCAGTGAGTACCAGGTCACCATCGGTTACCTCGCTCATCGCGACGCCGATGGGTGCGTCGTCTATCGCGCGGGTCTTGATCTCGAGCTCACGGCTGTTTCGATACTGCATGGTGGCGTTCTCGATACGATTCGCCAACACGGCGTACTGATCGGCACCCCCCTTCTGGACGTAGTCGGTCACACCGGCAGAGATCGCTTCGCTCGCGATCTCTTCGGACCCCTTTCCAGTGAAGAGAATAAAGGGTAGGTCCGGATCGTCCTGACGAACCGCCTCGAGCAGTTCCAGCCCGTTCATCGACGGCATGTCGTAGTCGCTCACGATGCAGTCGAATCCGTCGGATTCGAGGGCCTCAAGCGCAGCGTCGACGGTCACCACCGAGGTTATCGACACCGACGTAACGTGACGCTCGAGGAAGGTCTCGACCAGGTCAATAAAGGCTGGCTCGTCGTCCACGTGTAAGACGGCTATCTCCTCATGCATACGCGCTCACCCATCACCCATCTCGTGTACGGAATTCGTTCTCACGGATCGAAGATAACGATTGTGGCACGGATGGGGATGACTGCCCCTAGCCCGTCTTGTAGACGCCGCGAGCGTCCGCGATCAGGGTCCCGTCCTCGCTGTAGACGTCGACGTCGACGACGCCGACGTCGCCACCGCAGCGGACGACGCCCGCTTCGGCGGAGAGGGCTCCCGTGCCAGCGGCCAGGTAATCGATTCGCATGTCGATGGTGGGTACTGGTTGGTCGACGAGCGAGACGAGCGCAGCACCACCCACCGTATCCGCCAGGGTAAACGTCACTCCGCCGTGAGCCATCAACCGGTCGGCGTTCCAGGACAGGTCCTCGCGCATCTCGAGTCGACCCTCGGCGTGTCCGTTGTCGGCCACCGTCACCTCGACGCCGAGCAGATCGGCAAACGGCATCTCCTCGAAGAATGATTCGATGTCCATGTGCGCTCGTCCTCGGGCACCCGCATAAACGATGTGGACGACAGTTGTCTGCTCGCAGCTGTAGTCCCAATTGAAACGAGTTCCACGCCTTCACAGCGAGGCGGCTCAGAACCGGTTTGTGACCGATTCTGAGCCACGATCTCGTGAGGGTGTGTAATGACGTTCAGTGGCTACGATAGTCGCCCGTCTCGGTTCGGTTCGGAGACATCACGGATATCGGAGTGGTCTCGAGGAGGAAAACTTACGGTATCCCAGTAGGTTTGACCGAATATGTCTACTCACGCGCGAAGCCGTGGTGGCGGTGGGATCGTCGCCGCGGTCAAAGTCGATCTGGCGCGGCTCCACGGTGCCTGGATGGAACTCGTCTTCCCCCGCCAACAGGGCCGTGGCCATTCCGTCATGGGGAAGTGGAAACCGGAGTCCATCCCACAGAAACTGGGATACTACCTCTGGAGCCTCTTCGGTGCAATCGGCCTGTTGCTCGTCTATCCCCTCACCGTGATCGGGCTGGCGACCCGATTTTACGCGGCCAAACTCGATTCGACCCGGACACGACTCGGTGTCGTCGGCGTCACTGGAATCGCCCTCCTCGCCTGGAGTATACTGACCGCTATTGCGCACATTCAGCTTCCCTGGGAGGGGTTCCTGGCAGTCGCGGCCGCGAGCGTTGTCGCCACCGTTGCCACCGCCCTCGCGGCCCTGTGCTCGAAGTTCGGCGGTCGCGCCCTCTCGGTCGCGCTGGCCTACCCCTTCGCGATGACGGCCCTCTTTTTGCCACCGGTCGTCGCCGCGCTCGTGACGCCAGCGTTGGAGCCATACGTTCTCGAGCCAAGTTACGATCTGGCGGTCTGGGTGCTGGATACGGTGCTCGTCGTCGGTGACCTGAACCAGTATCTCCGTGCCAACTACCAGCTCGAGGGAATCGCCTACGCAGCCATGTGGTTCGGGTTCTCGCTACCACTCGGCTGGTTCCTCGGCATGGTCGTCGCGCTGGCGAACCTCGTGCGGCCACGGTGAACTCGCGAGGATATCGGCTGCCTTTTCGAGTTTCGCGGTGGCGTTTTCGGATTGGTTCGAGTCGGAAGGCGGCGGTTGCATTCGTGGGTGCTGATTCGCCACCAATCGAGCCCACGGTAGGGACGGCAGAACGAGCGGTACGTCCTCCATTACAATACAAAACATCCAGATATCCGTGAGTGTCATGGATCGACGAGACATCGACTGGGTGAAACGACGTCGCCCGAGAACCGACCACCACGCTCGACACAGACAGGACAACAGAGCGTCGGGAGGGGTGGCGGGAACCGATCGAGTGCAAAAGCGGGGACCGACGGGATGAGGTATCTCTTTTTCACGAACACGCCGGCACACGTCCACCTGTATAAGCACACGATCGACCGCCTCGAAGACGCCGGCCACGAGGTCCTCGTTCTGGGGCGCGATTACGGCTGTACCGAGGCGTTGCTCGAGTACTACGACCTACCCTACCGAATCTACGGAGCGTGTGACACGACCAAATCCTCGCTCTTTAGAGAACTCCCAGGGCAGTACTACACTATTGCCAAACTCGCCCGAGGGTACGACCCCGACTGGATCTTCGGGATCGGGTCCTATGCGGCCCACGCCGGTGCACTCACGCGAACGCCGGTGACCGTCGTTCTCGACACCGAGCCAACGTCGCTCGATCACCTGCTCTCCAGGCCCTTCACGTCGACGTTCCTGACGCCCGCGGCCTTCCGCAAGGATCTCGGAGCCAACCACGTTCGGTTCCGTGGGTTCAAAGAGTCGGCCTACCTCCACCCCGACACGTTCGAGGTCGATCCGTCGGTCCGATCGTCACTCGGCGTGTCACCGGATGAACCGTACGCCATCGTTCGGTTTAACGCCTGGGGGTCACACCACGATATCGGCGAGGGGGGATTCACCAGGAACCAGCGACGACAACTCCTGTCCCGACTCACCGAAGACGTGACGGTGTTCGTCTCGGACGAAGGCGGGACGGCCGATCTGGACGACCTCGATGTCGAACCGTTCTCGCTCCATCCAGCCCGAATCCACGACGCGCTTGCCGAGGCAGACTTGCTCGTCGCCGATACGCAGACGATGGTGACCGAAGCCGCGTTGCTCGCCACGCCGGCGATCCGCTCGAACTCGTTCGTCGGCGACTCCGACATGGGGAATTTCCTCGAGCTCGAGGCCAACGATCTGCTCTACAACTGTGAAACGTTCGAGGACGTTCTCTCCCAGGTGAGCGACCTGCTCGAACGAGACTCGCTTCAGGAGACTTGGGAGTCCCGCCGCAACGAGTACGTCGAGGACATGGTCGATCTCACCGAGTTACTCACGGACCTTGCACGCTCTAAAGCGGGGTACGAACCGACCGACACCCCGGCTGACCTCACAGAGACGGAGGTGTTGGCATAACGATGCATATTTGTACGATCGTCGGCGCAAGACCGCAATTCGTCAAGGCGGCCGTCGTCTCCCCAGCGATCCGTCAGCGGGGGCAAGAGACCCTCGTTCACACCGGCCAACACTACGACGAGGAACTGTCGGACGTTTTCTTCGAGGAACTGGATATTCCGATGCCAGCGTACAATCTCGAGGTCGGGTCGGACAGCCACGGTGCCCAGACGGCAGCGATGATCGAGGGAATCGAATCGATCGTCGAGGACGTCTCCCCGGACGCTATTCTGTTGTACGGCGATACGAACTCGACGCTCGCCGGGGCAATCGTCGGCTCCAAGATGGACGTCACGGTCGCACACGTCGAAGGTGGGCTCCGCAGCTACGACCGGCAGATGCCCGAGGAAGTCAACCGAGTCCTGACCGATCACGCGACGGATCTCTCTTTCGTTCCGTCGATACGAGCGGCCAACAATCTTGACACGGAGGGCGTCACGAGCGGCGTCCACGTTACCGGTGATGTGATGTACGATGTACTCTTACAGGCACGGGCGCACGCACGGAGAACCTCGCGAATTCTCGACCGGCTGGAACTCGAGGCGGGAGCGTTCGTGCTCGCGACGGTACACCGGGCCGCGAACACCGACGACGAGACAACGCTGGCAGGAATCCTTGACGGCCTCTCGGGCTCGCCATATCCAGTCGTCTTCCCCGTCCATCCACGGACGGAATCCCGGCTGCGCTCGTTCGACCTCTGGGATCGAGCGACCAGCGAACTCGAGGTGGTTGACCCGCTTGGTTATCTCGATTTCGTCAGGCTCCTCGAAACCGCAGACCGGGTGGCGACGGATTCCGGCGGGGTGCAAAAAGAGGCACTGTTCGTCGAAACACCCTGTATCACGCTGCGTAGGGAGACGGAGTGGGTCGAAACGGTCGCCTGTGGGTGGAACGAACTCGTTGGCGCGGATCCAGACCTGCTCTCGAGCGCCCTGTGTCGCGAGCGTGATCACCAGTCACCACCAACGCCATACGGCGACGGCAACGCTGCAGAACGAATCGGTGAGTTGCTCGAGGCGTATCTCGATGACGACGTGGTCAGTCAGGACGCACCGCCGACTGTTCGCTCACTGCCGACCCCGAAATCCTCGAAATCTAAGCTGTAACAGGGATGGGGAGCGGCTGAAACCAGGTGAAGGCCACCGACACCGCCGTGCATGCGGCATGCGCCGCCCGTCGAACCCGCCACAGACGAGTGGTTTGGTGATGTGACGGCGCGGACATGGCCGCACGCATACCACCCGCTCTGGAAGTCACGAGCGTTGCGGTGACGTTCGGCGGGGACGGAGCTAACGGGATCGTGCTTCGAGAATGGGCCAGACGCCGGGATCCGCTTCGAAATCGTTCTGTGACCTGCCGACCTTCGTGTAGCCCTTCGAGCGATTGCTGGCCCAGCCGAGGCTGTTTTCGGTCTCGACCACACTGCGTTCGACACTGGAGCGGGGGTGGCTGGAACCAAACTGGTCAGGATGGTCCGTCCGTCGAAGCTGGATCGACGAAGGTCTCGACGAGTTTGCGCTCGGCGGCTCGGAGGTGTTGATGGAACGTCTGCCTGGTAATTCCCATCGTGTCCGCGATCGCCGAGCCATCGGTCGGCCGTGGCCACTCGAAGTAGCCGTTCATGTGTGCCGCCTCGAGCGCCGTCAGTTGTCGGTCGGTCAGTCGCTCCTCGAGTATCGACGATTTGTCGAGGGTCGTTCGAACCTGGTTGTCACGATCGGTCCGTGAGCGAAGTGCGACCTGCTCGTAATCGGCCTCGAGCAGGTCGAGGATCGACCGAACCTCGTACGATGGCGGCAGCTCGATCGTGAGCACCGCCCGTTCCGGGTGGGCGTGAAGCTCCGTTATCGACGCGCCATACTCGGCGAGTTCGTCGAATGGCGTGATTGAGTCAACAGTCATCGCGAACGTCGTTCCGTCATCCGAATCGGTGATGGTCCGTACGTCCTCGACGAAGGGCAGTTCCGTGACCTCGTCACGGAGTGTGTCGTCTGCAGTCGTACAGAACAGCTCCCCAGTGTCGGCGTCCTTGCCACGGGTCAGTCCAACGTACTCGACGTCGGTCCCGAGTTTACTCGCAACGGCCGACAGCGGAAACGTCTCGTCTGTGATCGCGATCTCGACCTCGATGACCTGGTCAGCACTGATCACTCGCTGCACGTCGATCGCGTTCAGCCGGCTGCCGATCATGTTCCCGATCGAGGCGAGTAACTGCTGTTCACGGGAGTCGAGGGTCCCACCTCGATCACCGTAGACGCCCAGCACCCCGTAGTCCTTTCGTCCGTAGCTGACGGGTATGATCGCCAGCCGCCTCGCACCGACGGCGGCCGGGTTGAGCGCCTCGCCAGGACACTCCCTAACCCTGCACGTGGCGACGTCGCCCGATTCGATTGCCTCCTCGACTGGGTCCGGAAGCGCCGTCAGTTCGAGTGGCGAATCGACGGGGTCGGGGAGTCCCGTCGATGCCTCCAGGTCGAGTGTGTTGCCCGTCGTCGGTGTGGATCCGAACCAGCAGGCTGGAAATGCCTCGTCGTTGCCGACTGCCTCACAGACCTGTTGGACGATGGCATCCCTCTCGCGTTCGGTGAACAGGATCTCCGTGACTTCGTTAAGCAATCCGTGAACGTGCTCGAGAAGTCGCTTCAGTGACTGTCGTTCCTCGGCGAGTTTTGTGGCTCGTTTCTCGGCGAGGGTCTCTGCGGTTTTGCGATCGGACACGTCGTTCTGGAAGCCGACGTAGTGGGCGACCTCGCCCTCGTCGTCGTGGACGGGGGCGACGGTCAACTCGTTCCAGAAGGGAGTTCCGTCACGGCGGTAGTTCCTGATTTCGACCGTGATCGGGTCATCGTTTGCGATCGCGTTGCCCACTGCAGCCTTCGTCTCGGCATCAGTTGCGGGGCCCTGGAGGAATCGTGGGTTTCGCCCGAGGGTAAACTCCCGGTCGTATCCGGTGATATCTTCCCAGGCGTCGTTGATGTAGACGAGCGGGTCGTCCGACAGCGAGGCGTCACTCAGGCTGATCCCGATAGGGGCGTCCTCGATCGCCCGGACGATCTCTTCGGGATCCGGCTCGTGTCCAGAGATGTCCTGTGGCGGCTCGAATGGCTCCGAAGTGACCGTTCCAACTTCCGTCAGCAGTCGGTCGTGTGTGCCGGTCCCGTTGCGGCTGACGAACCGATCGGCTGCCTCGATTGCGTCGGCACTGATCGACTCTCCGTCCTCGTAGACGATCGTCGGCACCGTCTCGTCAACCGTTTCGATCGCCTCGAGGAAGTCCAGGCCGTCGTCGTTAGCCCAGCCAGTGATGACGCAGTCGAACGATCCCGAGGCGGCCCTGGCCACGGCAGTTGTCGTCCGGTCGACCATCGTCACCCGGTAGCCCGCGTCCTCGAGGGCGCTCTCGAGTCCGTTCCCTTCTCCATCTGGCGTGACGACGAGCGCCCGACCGTTACTCATAGTCGGATACTCTGTTCTGGTGGAGGTAAATCCTTACGTCTGAATCCACAATCCAATAATTGGTCGATCCGCAATAAAGAGCCGCCATATTACGGTTAGCATCAATCCGTTTGTCGACCGCATAATCGTGTATGGCCACACAGTCGTACGGACTTGACACGGGACGCCCGGTGTCCGTCGAGCAGGGAATTATCACCGCCTCGAGGGGCGCACTGATCGCGCTGATCGTGGTCTTCGGTGCGGCCCTGGCGGCGGGGGTCAATCTCTCGCTCGAGCGACAGATGGTGATCTACCTGATCGGGATGGTCGCGTTGAACCTTCCCCACGGCGGATACGAACACTTCTCGAACGTGCGCCGACGCGGACTGCCCTTTGGACTCCGGTACGTGATCCGATACGTGGCGTTTCTCACCGCGTTCGTGGGGCTATTCCTGCTCGCGCCGGCACTCGCCTTGCTCGTCGCGTTTGCGACGGCAATCGCCAAGGGTGGGCACGGCGACCTGCGGGTGATGGACGCACTAGTGGGAACAGACCACCTGCAGTATCGATCACAGCGGGTGCTCGCCGCGCTCGTTCGCGGCGGGGCAATCATGATCCTCCCGCTCGCACTCTGGGTGGGGCCGTATCTCAGCTTCTCGACGATCATGCTGAACGTCTTCGATCCGGGCGCCTCCCTCCCCGGTATCGCATACCTCGAACCTGGCCGCTACGCTCTCCTCGGGCTGTTCGGCCTCGGTCTCGTCGCGCACCTCGGTGGAGGCCTTGTGACCGGCGGGATGTCTCGCTCCTGGTTGCTCGATGCCTTCGAGACCTCGTTGCTCGTCGTCTTCTTCACCGTCGTGCCCGTCGTGGTCGCCATCGGCCTCTACTTCCCGCTGTGGTACTCCCTGCGCCAGTCGGCCCGGAGTATCGCCATCGAAGGCGAGGAGCCGGACGATGACGACGGCCTGCCAGTCGTGGCCGCCTGGGGCGTCCTGGTCATCGGCGCGCTGGCGACCGCACTCGTGATGGTCGGACTCTGGGTGGTCGCCCCTGACCCACTCGGCGGCGCGTCGCTGCTGCCAGGCCTGGTGGCGTTTTACACGCTGTTCATCTGTATCGTCGCGCTCCCACACGTCGTCGTAGGCGAGTGGCTCGATTTCAAGCGGGGCATCTGGTACGTGCCCTGATCGTCGACACCTCTCGCAGTAACCCGTATCCCGGCGACAGTCACTGTCCTCGCCGCCCCCCATCTCGCTCGCGATACCGCTGTAGTAACAACTGATACGGTTTACTGTAGTCTCTTATCGGTGATTGCCGACCCGGTATGGGCAATCACCGGTAAAAAGTTACAGCAATCCGTATCAGCCATTGACTGCCGAACGGGGCTAGCAGGGGGGTGGGCAACGACGGACACCGGCCATTATGGCTCACCGTTCCTCGAATACGCCCTCGAGCAATCGGCGCTGGGCCGCCGCGAGATGTTCGGCGAAGGTCGACCGAACGATGCCGAGTTCCTCGGCGACCGTCGCCGCATCACTCTGTCGGGGGTACGAAAAGTAGCCCATCCGGTGGGCGACCTCGAGAACCTCGCGCTGACGGTCGGTCAGGCGTCCGGCGTCGACGACGATCGACTCCTCGTCGGCGGGGATCGATCTGACGAGACACTCGAGTCGGACCGTCGCCTGGCGGGACTCGAGGGCCTCGACGATTTCGGCGATTGGCTCGGGTGATGGCAACAGCAGCGTCACCACGAGCTGGCTCGGCTGACTCCGCACCGACACGTCCGCGATCGGATACCCGAGCGATTCGATCCACTCGCAGGGACAGTCCCGACTCCTGTCCGCATCCTCGAGTCGATAGACGCACTCCTCGTCAGCGACGAAGATCGGGTCGGCCTCGAGCCCGGGGCGCGATCGAAACTGTTCGACAGTCCCCCCGTCGGCGTCGACCCACGTGACGTCGGTCGCGGTGGCCCCGTCGGTCACGCGGTCGGCGACCGCACAACCGGGCGGGTCACTGATCGCCAGCCGCGCACGCACGCCACCCGGAACCGTCGCTGTACCATCCGCTCTCGATAGCTCCCTGTCATCTTCGACACCGCCCTCTGGACGGCTGCTCGTGGCCATATTCGAACATTCGCTACCGGGATAATATATGGACTACCAAACTATGTTCGATTGGACGCGATCGAGACCACTCTTGAAGACCCCGACCACGTCGGTCCCCGCTTTCCCGCGCCGAGAGTATATTACCGATAATGAAAGACGCTCCCCTCACTACCGAATCGATCGGCATCGTCGGCGCGGGGATTGGCGGGCTCGCCACTGCAGCCCACCTGGGTGCCGCCGGTGCGGACGTCTCGGTTTACGAACGGAGGCCACGAGTCGGTGGCGTGGCGAATCGGCTCGCGGTCGACGGCTTTCGCTTCGACACGGGACCATCGTGGTACTTGATCCCGACGGTCTTCGAGCGGTTTTTCGAGCAGTTTGGTGACTCGCCGTCGGATCACTACGACCTCGTCCAACTCGACCCGAACTACCGTATCTTCTGGGACGATGGCGACCGCGCTGACGTGACGACCGACCTCGAGAAGACGGCCGCGCTGTTCGAGTCCTACGAGGACGGTGCCGGCGACGCGCTCCGGCGCTACCTGGACGACGCCGCGGAGGCCTACGACATCGGCATGCACCGGTTCGTGATGGAAAATCGGAGCCGGTTTCGTGACTACCTCTCGCTCGACGTCCTCCGGTCTGCCCGCGGGCTCACCCTGCTTGGTTCGATGGACGATCACGTTCAGACCTACGTCGAACACCCGAAACTGCGACAGATACTTCAGTACACGCTCGTCTTCCTCGGTGGCTCGCCACACAACACCCCGTCGCTGTACAAACTCATGAGTCACGTCGACCTCGGACTGGGGGTCTACTACCCGCAGGGTGGGATGTACGAGGTCGTCGAGGCGATGAAACGGGTCGGAGCCGACCAGGGAGTCGAATTTCATACCGACGCCGAAGTGGGCGATATCGTCCCACGGGCGGACGGCCTCGCAGTCGGCCTCGGCGGCGACGAGTACGTCCACGATCGAGTCGTCTGCAACGCGCCACCAGCGACGGCCGAACGCTCGTTGCTTCCAGCCGACGCGGTCGAGCGCAAGCCGGGCTACTGGGACGACCGGACGTGGGGTCCGTCGGCGTTCATGCTCTATCTGGGTGTCGAGGGCGACGTAGACCCGCTCGAACATCATACGCTGGTGTTGCCAACCGACTGGGATCCACACTTCGAGTCGATCTTCGAGGACCCACGGTGGCCAGACGAGGCCGCCTACTACGTCAACGTCCCGTCGAAGACCGATCCCTCGGTTGCCCCCGAGGGCTGTTCGACCGTCGTGATACTCGTGCCAATCGCACCGGGGCTCGAGGACGGGGCGACGACGCGGGTGGCCTACCGGGAACAGGTGCTCGCCGACCTGGCCACCACGACGGGGGTCGACCTTCGAGACCGAATCGTCGTCGAGGAGATGACTGCCGTCTCCGATTACGAACAGGGCATGGGCCGACCACAGGGAACGGCTCTCGGACTCGCCCACACGCTCTTTCAGACCGGTCCGATGCGTCCGAGTCACCGTGCCCCTGGCATCGACGACCTCTACTACGTGGGTGGCGACACCAACCCTGGCATCGGGGTGCCGATGTGCCTATTGAGCGGGGAACACGTCGCTGAAACCATCGAGGACGACGCAGGTGCGACCGGAACTGGCGGCCTTCTCCCGTTCTGAAGCCGATTGCCAGCCGCTGAGGAGCTCTCACCCTATCGTCACTCTGTTCGGTCGGTTGGCGTCCCAGAGAACGCAGTGCCGTGCGTGATATGTCCGTGTGACGGCTGAAACGATGTGTAGACCCTCACAGCGGGTCGGTACAGACCGGTTTGTGACCTGTTTGGCGACGCTTTCCTGACGGTGTGTGCGACGGCCTACGGTGGACACGTTCCGAGGATTCCCCCTGCCACAGCGGGCGGGGACGCCTATGTGGCCGGTGAGCCCGCGATACGTCAGTCATCGTGGTTGGCCCGGTTCGAGCCGCGCCCATCTTCGAGGGGGACTCGAGAACTCCGTATTCGCCGCGGCGACCCCGATTCGGTATACTGCCGTCTGGCGATGGCCGCATTTCGACGGGACGTGTCCCACGTTTCGAATAGCCCGTACTCGGTCATCGTTTCCATCCCGGCGATCGCCGCCGAGAGTTTAAGACCGACAAGTGGGACGTCCGCCACAGCGATGACGACATCCGCACGGATCACCGCACCGTCTCGCAGGAGGACGTCGAGGACATCGACCAGCGCGTTTTCGTCTTTTCTGGGCTCCATGACTGTCAGTCCCCGTCCGATTCCTCACCGGTCTCCTCCCCGAATGCTGGAGTGAAACTGTACGGTGCCCAGGGCCCAGTGAACGTGACCTCCAGCCCCGGGTTATCGACCACATCGTCGAGAACCGAGCCGATGGCTTCCTCATCGTCCGCTCGAGCCAATATCGTTAGCCGACCGATGGATGTGCCGGCGTTGTCACGGGAACGTCTGCCCTCGAGTGCGCCCCCTGGAGGGGAGTCGACCGGGTGAACTTCGCGTGCGTGAGCGTCGAGCCTGGTCAGGACGTCGGTGACAAGCGCCTGGTTTCGAGCCGCGCGGAGCTGCTCCAGTCGGTCCTCGTATTTCGATTCGAGCAGATACCGCTTCCCGGGCCCTGCGGCCTCGATGTCCGCACGCAACTCGGTCAGGTGATCGTCCGAGGCCTCGAGTGCCTCCTCGCCTATCGGGTCGGTCCGAACGATTTCGATGCGGTACTCCCAGTGGTCTGCGAGGGAGCGAAGCGTGTCCTCGATGTGGTCCCGTTCGTTCTCGAGCCACTCACACACCACGTCATCGCCACCCCGAATGATGGTGGCGAACTGAAAAGGCAGTGGTGTGCCAAAGACCGCCGCTGCCTCGTCGGTGACTGACTGGTGACGAACTAGCCAGCGGTGGATTTCCGTGTGGTCGTCGGAGTCGTACACGGATTCACAGTCGTGAACCACGGCACCGATCCCGTCGTTCGTGATGAGGCGAACGGGCTCCGATTCGATACCGACCGTCTCGAGGTCGCGATCCTCCTCGACGTCGACGAGACAGTACAGGTACCGACCCGCGTCGAAATCGGTCTTCGACGTGGCCCCAGGTTGTGAAGTTCGACGTTTCGCCCCCGAAGGTCTCGCTCGGTCCCCGGCCTCCTTGCCGACCTGCTCGTTCTCGAGTGAGGTTGGTTCGTGAGTCATTCATGTTCACCGCGAAAAACCGTGTATCCCGGCTTTTTGGATCTGGAGTGATCCTCGTCGAGCCCCTCGAGGGCATCCCAGACCAGTCCGTCGAGATCGTCCCGGAGGTCCGAAACGCTCTCCTCGATCCCCTCGGACGCTTTGAGACTCTCGACTTCGGTTTCGATGGCCTGAAGCTGTCGGCCGAGTCGTTCGATCTCTTCGTCAGCGAGCCGTCCCGACTCCATCCGACGGACCGCCTCGCGCTCGAGCGCGTCGAACAGGATTTCGACGACCGTCACGACGAGGGTTATCAGTCCGGTAGCTGCTTCGTCTTCGTCGATATCGATCGTAGTCATTGGTCCTCTGGCGTCTGATCATCCGCTTCCCGGTCGTCCCCCTCGTCTGTCTCGTCACTGATCATGTCGAACCCGCCCGTCGTCGGTCGAGTCGGGTCTGGCCTGGTTCCAAGCTGATCCGTGATCCGGTCGTCACTGCGCTCGTCCTCGCTCCCGACACGGCGATCCTCGCTGTCGGATTCTCCCGTGGCTGTTTCGTCTGACCGTGTGGTCTCGGATTCGTCACCATCGCCGCCTCCTGTCTGCCCATCGGCCCCAGTCACGTTGACACCGGTTACGGGGCTGACTGGAGGGGTGGGCCGATCCGTTTCGGCCAGTTCGGGGTCGCCAACCGCCTGTGCCATCCGCCGCATGTCGGTTCCCTCCGGGAACTCGAGGCCGTATCTCGCGGCGGTGTCGAAGGATGCGATAGCGGCCCGAACCTGGATGCCAAGCATCTGTGTGTCGCCGATCGAGACAGCGATATCGGCATTGATCACGACGCCCTTGTCGAGCAGCATCTCGAGGACATCGGCCAGGTCCGACTGTTGGCGCGTAGGTTGAAATTCAGTCATCGTCGTACCCCTGTCGTTTTCGTTCCAGTTCGAATCGTCGCCCGTAAATGTGGGTTCGAGTCGGGGCGCTCGAGTGGCGAACGGTTCGTGGCATAGTCGCGTAGTTCGTGGGTGAGCCGAGGTCCCCTCGATCAGTCGCAATTGTCGAAGCAGCCGTGGGATTTCGCGAGTGGGTGGATCGATCCGTCTGCCGGGTCTTCTCCCGGTTCGCTTCGACCACTCGCTCGAACGTGCCGTGGGTCCGCAACAGTGCATCCCGGAAGGCGTCGACCCCCTCGATCGCCCGCTGCTGGATGAGTTTCTCGTACTGCTCCATGTTTCCACTCTGCGGGTCAAACTCCGACAGCGCCTCTCGGGATCCCCTCTCGAGGACATCGCCAACCTCCGTTTCGATCAACTCGTCATCGCCAGCCCCGAGTAGATCGCCGTTTTCGTCACCGTCGTCACCTGTAACCGCGGTCGTGGCCTTCTCGAGAATGCTGTCGTCGTCACTTCCATCGTGATCGTCCTTCCCAGTCAGGTCGTCCATCGACTCGTCGAACTCGCGCTTCGCACCCCAGAGTTCTCCGATGTCGGCGGTCTGCAGGAGTTCCAGCACGTTGATTGCGTTCATCACCTGTCCGAGTTTCACGACGTCTTCGCTCTCACCCTCCTCGAATGCTGCCGGTATCTCGCCTATCTCGATGGCCTCGAGCAGGTCGTCTCCGTCGATCGTATCGAGGACGGCCGAGAAATCGATCGCCTGAACCATCGTCTCGGTTGCTTCGAGTAGCTGGGAGGCATCCTCGAGGGCCTCCATCAGCTCCGTCAGGGCCGTTCGGTCGCCGTCCTCGAGTGCGTCGATGCCCGCACTGAGCCGATTGGCAAGGTCTGGTACCAGTTGGTCGTCGTCATCACCGACGAGTGAGGCGATGTTCGATTCGTCGTCTGCTTGGGTCGTTTCGCTGTCAGTCATGGGCATTGCGTGTGATCGAGACGGTCAGGATGCCGTTCCGGAGGAGGGTACTGGTGGTACGCTGTTCCCAGGGAACCTCGACTCTCGTGAGTTCGGTCCCCTCGAGGACGATCACGAGTTCTTCCCCATCGAATCCAGCGACGACGGCATCCTCATCCACACCGGCAACGTCGGCGATCACAATCAGTTCGTCGGAGGTTGTTCGGGTTGCGACGGGATACTCGGCCGTCCCCACCGGCTCGAACGACGCCGGTTGCTGTTGGTGCGATCCAGGTCGTGAGTGGACGGTTCGTCGTCTCGGTCGTGTCGACCGCTCGCCTTCCCGTTGACGCTCTTGATTCAGCGAGTCATCGAGCGACTGGAGCCAGGTCTCGATGGAGACATCGATCGACCCCCTGAGCGTCGAGAGCCAGCTCGCGGCCTTCGACTCGGGCAACCCCTGCGGATCTCCCTGTTCACCAGGAGGCTCGACATCGACACCATCCCCAGTCGACCTGGATCCACTGTCGTCTTCTGCATGGCCAGGACTCGCTCGATCGGATCGGGGTTCGCCTCGACTGTCCTCCGCAGAGTCTGCATCGGGCGGCTCGTTATCGGTGTCGTCGGGGTTGTCGTTCGTCATGATTTCACCTCGATTCGCCCGCTGGCAAATTCCTCGTGGATTTCCCTGGCGAGGGCCAACTCGGCCTCCAGTTCCTCCTTTCGTTGTCGATACTCCGCTTCAGAACGCTCGTCAAGTTCGTAGAGCAACTGATTTTCCTTGAGTTCCGCTTCGATGGCGTCGACGTCGTAGAGTTCGTTGAGCGCGAGCATGTGCAGTGCGTCGACGATGCTGACGAACGGCCGTACGAGAAGGTCGTCCAGTACGAACATTACTGGGCCCCAATTCGAATGTCAACGAAGCTGTAGGGTGCAAAGGGACCCGTGTATTGCACTTTCAGCTCCGGATAGTCGTTCTCGATTCGTCCGATCGCTTCGTCGAACGCGCCCCGATCGTCGTGATCGACGAGGTACGAGCGGTTCAGGATCAGCCGGTCACTGAACAGCCCGTTATCGACGGCATCGTCGGCTACCGACTCGAGTTCGTTCGCCACCGTTGTGCGGACTTCGTCTCGATCAACGGAATCCGCCTCGTCTGAAACGATTTTCAGACCAAGTTCGACCGATCCCTCTATTTCACGTATGGACCGC
The DNA here is from genome assembly GCA_001564275.1 of Natrialbaceae archaeon Tc-Br11_E2g14. GTDB lineage: Archaea > Halobacteriota > Halobacteria > Halobacteriales > Natrialbaceae > Natronosalvus. The sequence continues at coordinate 21,393 of LKND01000039.1, forward strand.
CTGAAGGCACGGCTGCCCCCACGGAGGACGTTCTTTAGCGCTCGCTCATTTTCGAACACCATCCCGAACTGCATCGGTACGACCGTTCGTGAACCGTTCATCTGCATGATGTCACGAAGGACATCGTCGTGGCGCTTTGCGTCTTCATCCGTTCGCTCGGGTTCGGTCGTTTCGATATCCGAGACGAGTGCGGCTACCCGCCGGTGGCGTATCGGGTACACCGTTTCAGCGCCGGCGACCGCGTCGGCTTCGAATTCGATCGCCTCGTCGGCGTTGACAACGCCGTACACGTACCGATGACTCATCAGTTGGTCACCCCTCTCGTCTCGGGCCGTTCCTCATATCGACACTCGGTGACCGGTCTCGTCGGTCGCTGGTGTACTGGTGGGTCCATTGTCAGGGTGGTCGGTCCGCGGTCATCACATCTCAACACCAGCCGTGTGCCTGGTGTGCTCCCGTCATCCGGTGTACCGCCCGAACCCGCCTTACGGTGATGCTTGCAAGAGCAAACTCAACCATGATACGTATCGACAGGGGGAGTAGTGGTATGGCCTCACCACAACGTCGACCGGATTCCTCGAGTCTCGCCGAAGTGCTTGATCGGATCCTCGACAAAGGCGTCGTCATCGACATATGGGCACGAGTGTCCGTCGTGGGAATCGAGTTACTCACCGTCGAGGCTCGAGTCGTCGTCGCATCGGTGGATACGTTCCTCCACTATGCAGAGGAGATGGCGAAAATAGAACGGGCGACGGCCGAGGGTGATCTCGAGGACCTCGAAGAACTCGAGATCGAACGACGGCCGGAGTCCTCGCCGGAATCGGCGTGAATGTCGATTCGATGATCACATCATAACGATCTGACTGTGGCCGGACCTTCGAGGACTGCATCGGAGACACCACCCACACAGTCACAGACCAACACAGACCCTAGATTATGGCAGAAGCGAAAACTCAGTCGGTCGAACAGTGCAAGGCGCTCACGGAGAGCGGTGATCGATGCTCGCGAGCGGCGGCCGACGACGGGTTTTGCCACCAACACGATACGGACGATTCAATTGCACCAGCGGTAACCGAGGAAACGCGTGAGACCGGCACAACAACGGAGGAAGATGACACTGTGAATCAATCAGAAGCAATCGAAATCGAGGCAGACGAGATCGATGAGAGTGATATCGAAGCGGTGCTCGGCGTTCGTCAGACGATCGAGGCGACTGCCGCCAAACTGATCGGTCGGCAACTCGATGGCGTGACCGAGATCGAGTCGGCGGATGACGGTTGGCGAGGCGTCGTCGAGGTGATCGAACGGGCTTCGATTCCGGATACGCAGGACATTCTGGGTCGATACGAGATCGAGTTGAGCGACGACGGCGAAATTGAAGGCTATCGGCGGCTCGACCGATACCGTCGCGACGACACCAGCGACCGCGAGTGATCGCCGCGACCCTCGAGCTGAATCGCCATCAACGATGAAACCAGTGGCCCACGACACCCAGGGGGACGTGGTGTTTTCGACACACGTGGATACCCTGGCAAGTACCCAGCAGGTGAGACGGCCCGCCTCATCTGCCGGCACGTGCAGGGCTGTTCCGTTTATCCATAGGGCCGTTGCGCTAACTCGATGGCAACAACAGGCAACCGCGCGAGCGTACTCAAGAAACCGGCCGCCGTAACGACGTTGATCGACGCAGCGGTGGAACTCACGAGGGGGCGTCGACGGACTGGTGTCTTGCTTCTCGGTGCCGCACTCCTCTCGCTGCGAGCCACCGGCATTGGGATGATCGCGTCGATCCTGCTTCGCGTGTATCGTCGACGCAGGTAGGCGTGTTTTGGGGCAACGGCATCGAAGCACCCACCGCACTGCACCCCCTCGAAGCACGTCCCGAGACACCTTGCTTATCCTTCCTGTGAACGCGGTCCAAACACCCGCAGTCACAGTGATTAAACGGCTCTCGAGGATCCCCGACTGCCCTCCCGAACTCACCCGTATGGGAGGCAGTATGATGACCATACAAGGGCTAGTACAGCATCTGCAAGCCCAAGAACCTGGCACCCAGGCCCCATCAGTCTCCCAACATGGGTACTGCATCAGATCAAGAAACTGCTGAGTCTGACGACGAATTGGACCCATCCAGTGAATCGACGGACAACGAATCGGCATCGGCAAGCGACGAAGGAGATCCCTCGGAGGAAGACGACGAGGATCACGGCGAAGACGAGGCATCCGAAGCGGATGGATCAGACGAAAATGACCAGCAGCCCGACGAAGACGAGGCGTCGGAGGAGGAGTCAACGGAGGAAGACGAGACGTCCGAGGGGGAGCCAACGGACGAGCCGGAGTCCTCGGACGAAGGGGAGGAGACGACGGGTGAAGCAACGATTCTCCACCTCAATCTGGCCGGTTTGGATCTCAATCTGCTGGGGCTCGAGGTGGATCTCGAAGAGGTCGACCTTGACATCTCGGCGGTCCCCGGATCGAATCGCCTCCTTGGGAATTTGCTCGCTGCCGTTGCCGGGCTTCTGGACGGTTTCAGCGGGATCCTCGATACCGTCGTCTCCGCTGGTAAAAAGGTGCTCGGCCTGATTCCGGGGAGCGGCATAGTGGGAACCCTCTTCGGACGACTTCGGAGCATGCTCACTTCCAGCCCGGATGATGATAAAGACCCCGGGGCCGAGGATGACGATTCCGGGGCCGAGGACGTTGATGCGTCCGCCGAGGAGGCGGATGACCAGCCCGGAATCGGTGCGAAGATCCGTGCATTCGCAGGGAACCTCATTATGAAGCTACCCATCGAAAAACTGGTCGCGACGGTCGTCCAAACCGTCGCCGGTTCGATTATCAAGCGCGTAGATCAGTATGCGAGCGAGAAGCGTGGCGACAACGCAAGCAAACAGCCCGCCGAGGGTACGGCAACCGACGGTGGAACTGACCGCAGTGCGACCAACAGCGTCGACGCTGGCGACGAGTTACCCCATTCAGCAACGAGTCAATCATGAGTGAATCATCACTGGCAGACCGAATAGAGTACGAAGATATCGCAGCGGACATCGACATCGAGCAAATGCTCGAGGGAACGAAGTGGGAGGAGCAGGTCAGTGAAGGCCAACACCTGGGGGAAGTGATCGGTGCCGAAATTGGAGCGATGGCCGGTCGACAGATCGGCATGATGATCGGCGAAACGGTGGGCGATATGATTATCGAGGAACTCCTGGAGGCGGACGAAGGTGAAGAATCGGCAGCCGAAAGCGAGGAGTCGACGGACGAGAGCGATGAATCAACGGCGGAGAGTGCGGAACCAGCAGACGAGAGTGAAGCGTCTGCACAAGACAGTGAGGAATCGCCAGACGAGGGCGAGGAGTCTGCGGAGGAGAGCGACGACTCAGCGGCGGAGGGTGAGAAAGGGTCAGATGACGGCGAGAAGTCTGCGGAGGAGAGCGACGAATCGGCGGCGGAGGGTGAGGAAGCGTCAGATGAGGGCGAGGACTCGAGTGATGATACAGCCGAGGACGACGATGAATAAGCCATGTCATCTCGGTGTGTGACCAGCGGAGCGGGGACGAACGCGCCCGATCGGATCAGTCGACAGCGGGCCCCAACTAACGACAGCCGCCGGTTTATTTCGGATACTGACGGATGGTGGTCACCGTGACCGACGACATGGCCAGTATCGTACTCGAGGCGGTCACCGAACAGGTTGATGCTGGCGATCTTGTTTCCGGAGAGTCGATCAAAGACCAGCTCGATGCGGATGAAGTGGGTGGCGCTGTCGGTGCCAGGATTGGCGAATCTATCGGTCGAACCGTCGGCCGTACGATTGGACGAGAGGTGTCTGACGCGATTACCGAATGGCTTCGAGGTGATCCCAACGGCAACGATGGTGTGGTGAACGCGCTGAAATCGGCCGTTTGGACGGGAGTCAGGGAAGGGATTAGCGAAGTCGGCGAGCAGGATTCGACGCTCACCTCACTCGCGAGTGCATTCACCGATGCCGACCTGGATGAGGGTCCACTTGGGTTAGACGATGACGAGGACGAAGACGAAGCCGCCGCGGAAGCGCCAGCGGAAGCGGAGAGCACAACTGAGTCGACGGCGTCAGTCGCGGAGGACACAGCGGAGAACGATACCGACGGCGACGACGCAGCCGAAGGCGAACCGACTGACGCCGATGACGTCGCGGACTCTGTCGATCCGGCGGAGGTAGACGAAACGGAACTATCCGAACTCCGAACGGAAACGCTCGAGAGCTACCTCGAGATGCTCAGTTATCGAGATCTCCAATCGATCGCAAAGGAGGTGGACGTAACGGCCAACCTCAAGCGAGAGGAGATGACGGCCCGAATAGTCGAAACCGTCGCGGACTCCGCCTCGACGTAACTACACTCACGAAAATCCATGAGTACGGAACTTCACGACCGCGTTCGCGACCTGCTAGCCGAAGCCTCGGCGGAACTCGAGTCGGTGGCCGTTTGCGAAGCGGCAATCGGACCCGCTGTCGAATCGAGTGCGCTCCCCGAAATCGGGGCGGAAGCCGCCGAAATCCTCGATGAGACGAACCCACACGACCTCATCGAAGGCCTCGGAATGGAAGACACTGACAAATCGACGACGATACCGAAGGCAATTATGACGGGGGACTCGGCGCCGGTGCGTGACCTCCGAGCTCTGGTGTTGCTGTCGAGGCTCTCGTCGAACGGCGACCCGGAAACCGATCCCGAGTCCACGCTCGAGCGTACGGTTGTGACTTTGCACCAGACCTTCGACCGATCCGATCGGTTGAGAGTGCCAGCAGCCGATACGCGTGCCGGTGTGAAATCACAAGCTGAGGAGGGGACCGCTGTGGCTTCCCCGAACGATGAGCAAACCGACCGACGGAGTGATCAGGCCGAACCAGACCGGGAGGAGTCCACAGACGACTCGGGTAGCGAGGCAATTCGTTCGGCACTGTCATCCGCAATGAACGAACTTCGAAGCGATGTCGAGGGAATGCACGAGGAGCTGGGTGGTCTCGTTGCGGATGGCACCGACGACGGCGAAGAGGCGGGTTCGAAAACCAATCTCGAGGACGAGGAGACCGACGACCCGAGCGAGTCAGGTGCCGACGCTGACGAATCGATGGCAGCTGTGGCTGAGCCAGCCGACAGTGGGCAACTGCTCGGTGAAAACGACTCTTCTTCGGGTGGATCGAACGTTTCGACTGTGGCGACTCGAGAGAGAGCCGATATGCGTGCTGTCAGGCGGTACTCGACGATGCCCAACCGGTGATCACCGCCGAAGTCGTTCCGAACTGCAGTGGTCCGGGTCGCCGGTTGGACGGCCTCCGGCTTCGATTCCCAGGTCGACGACGGTCGTTGCCGGCCCGGCCGCGGGGCGAAGACGGTTGTGAGAGCCCCTCTGTCCGCACCGAGGCTTCCCTCTCTCGTCCATTATTCTCCTGGAAATACGGTGACGTACCGACGCTACTGGACCCGTCCGCTCGATATCCTCGAGAGGAGGCGTGGCACCCGGCCGTCGATGTCGGTTGGGGCGAGTCCGAGGTCGTCGACGAAGGCGTCGACCGGTCTCCGCGGGGCGGCTCTGGCTATCTCGATGTCTGGAGGGAGTGTCCCGTCGGCGGTGGGTCGGTTCATTGGGTTCCATACTCGGTGACGTCCTATAGTATCCCCCGGGGCAGGCCTCAGCCGAACCGGAGGACGAACACCCTGGTGAGAACCGGCGGTGATCAGTGTGGGAGGAGGTCGACGGGCAAGGGTGGTGACCGGATTGAGAGGTTCCGCGATATCAGGTAGGGGAACACTCATCGACACAAATTACCGCGGACGCCTATACCGAAAGCAGTGAGGAGGCGGGTTGTTCGAACGGCCTGTCCGAGACGGAAGACCGTGTTGGAATGATAATTTTCAAGACAGGTAATATAAAGTATGTTTGTGTGATAGCAAGAAGTGGCTGAAGAGGGAGTGGAGTTCCGAGCCGTAGTGACTCACGTGAAACGAATGTATCAGTAATACGTATTTTTAATATTATCACAGTCATAGTTGTCATATTCATGGATGCGGCAGACATCTTCCTGACAGAAGAGACGGTCGAACTGCTCGGCGACCTCGAAATCGACGGTGACGTCCGTGATGGCCTCTCCGTCGACGGAGAGATCGATTCAGCGGCACTCCGAATCGAAGACGAGGTGCGATTTACCTCTCAGACGATAGAGGATCTCTATCCAGGTGTCGACGGCTGGATCCGGAGTGGACGGCTATCCTACAGCACACCGCGGGCGCGACCCGGGGTCGAGGTATCGCCGAATTTGTACGTCGGAGACGGCGAACGAAGGGCATTGTCGGCCCACGGCGACCTGAAAACCGTCGTGGTCGGCGGATATACGACGTCGAACGTCCCACTCCAGCTCGACGACCTCTCGTTCGATCCGAACCACGCGAAACGGGTCGTCGAAGGCACCCTTCAGGACGAGGGAGTCGATTCCGACGACCTCGTTCCGGCAACGACGGTCGCGGAGATCATCGCGTCCCTCGAGGTCATCGACATCCTCTCCGTTTCCGGCGACGCCGACGTCGAACTCTCATCGACCGCGAAGTACGTGCAAACTGAACCAGCGGACGTCGGTGTGGAGGAACTCGATTCGGGGAACCGTCGTCTGGGGCGACGGCTCCACGGGGAAGGATATGAAACCGTTGCGGATCTACTCGGCGCGGAGACGGACGAGCTGGAGTCTGTTCTCTCGGACAACCGACAAGTCGTGGGCCGTCTCCTCGAGGAAGCCAGGGCGTACGCCGAGGATGGCGTCCCCCGGGAGGAGCCCGAGCCGACGCGACCGGCGGATCTGCTCGCATACCTGGTCACCGACGGAGGCACCCTGATCGAGGCCGCACGGTTGCAGGACTTCGGTGGCTTCCTCGACGACCTCGAAGGGGAGATCACCTCCCAAATCGAGGACGGGACCCTCGAGTTCGATCCGGAGACGGTTCCCGGTGGGGACGGCGAGGACGGTGGAACAGTGCTGCTCAAAGGCTCCGATCGACGGGTTGTGGGCGTCATGGACGGCGACGAAGACGCACTCGCGCTTGGACCGGACGTCGTTTCGGATGCGGAGACGAGAGCAATCGGGGGCGTGAGCTTGAACCGGGACGGGGCGCGCTGTGTGCTCGACGGATCGAACGCAGGTCTGGAGCTGGGAACCAACGGGGAATCAGGGCGAGTTCGTCTCGCTGGTCCCGACGGTGACCATGGGCTGGCACTGGATGCGGGTGAACAGGCAGACGAGGCCTCGATCACCTTCCTCGACGGCGAGGGTGAGCAGGTCGGGACCGTCGGGACGCAGGCGGGAACCATCGTCTTCGCTGGAAGTGACGGGGGACCGGAGATTAGCTGGGACCCGGACACTGGTCGGTTTGTCGTGGACGGAGCCGACGGTGAGATGGAGTTCGATCCTGAGAGCGGTGATCTCACGGTCAGCGGGACCATCCACTGTGAAAGTGTCGTCGAATCGGAGCCGGAGGACGGTGAGTAAGAACGCATGACGGACGACTACGAACTGATCGCCGTCGGTGATTCGGCGATGTGGGGCATGGGACTCGATCA
>LKND01000004.1 GCA_001564275.1 Natrialbaceae archaeon Tc-Br11_E2g14
TCATCAGGATCACAATGTTTATGCTCCTGTTCTAAAACGTAGCGTGTACATGGAGGGGGAGGATGAACGGGGAGCGATGGCGAACAGCGACAGCGACTTTCACCTTGGCGCGGTCCTGACACGGCTGGGACAACCGGAGCCGGCTGACCACGGCCCAGCCGTCGAGACGATTCGGGCGACTATCGAGGAGGATCCGGGACGCTGTCTCCCGACGGTGCCAAAGCTCCGCTCGCTGCTCGGTGACACCGATCCCGGGGTCCAGGCGACCGTCGCGACCTGCCTCCGGACGATGGCCGTCGACTACCCGGACGACGTCGCCCCATCGGTACCGGCCATCGTCGACTGTCTCACACAGGGACCACCCCAGGCGACGGCCGACCCACTGGTCGACTGCCTCGAGTCCGTCGCCGAGGAGCGACCCGATCTCGTCGCGAAGGCACTAGCGGACCGTGATCCTCGCCCCGAGGCGACAGACGGCGCAGACGGGGTACTGGCTGTCGAACCCGAGGAGACCGACGCGCTCCCCGAACCCACCACGGCGACGACGATCGAGATCGAGGGTCGACTCCTCGAAGTCCGGTACGGCGACTAGTGCGACCTGATTTTGCTCGAGTTCGCCCCGGACCGTGGTGTGGGCCACGCTTTGCCGTGTCGACACCGTTGCTGGCTGGGCCGGCGTCGTCGACCGGCCCCGAATGCCAGCATATTCATCGCTGGGTGACCAAGGATCACCATGGACCACGACATGCTCGATGACCAGCGCGAACTCGTCGATCGCATCGAGGACGCCGGCTGGGAGATCACGGGCCTCGAGTTGTCCTGCTACGATAGCCCCTGGTCGGACCAGCACCAGCCCGAGGCCGAGGTGACGATAACGGCACGAAAGCCGTACGGCGACGACGGCGATGGCGGTGAGGATGCGGGAACGGGCGACGACGAGAGTCCGTTCAGAATCAACTAGCGCGGCGCCGGTTCCGGCGGGGATTCATCCCTTGATATTGCACACTGGGAACGTTCGTGCGACCCGGTCGCCGATGCCCAGCGCATCCGAGACGCGTACCACCTCGTCGACGTCCTTGTACACGCCCGGGGCCTCTTCGGCGATCGTCGCCCCCGATTGGGCCTTGACGTAGACCCCCCGACCCGACTCGAGGTCGTCGCGGACGTCCTCTCCCCAGTACTCGTCTTTCGCCTGCGTCCGACTCATGAGCCGTCCCGCCCCGTGGGCCGTCGACCCGAAGGTCAACTCGAGTGAGCGATCGCCACCGCGGAGGACGTAGCTGCCGGCACCCATGCTTCCGGGGATGATGACCGGCTGGCCGACGTCGCGATAGGCACGGGGAACGTCGGGGTGGCCCGCCGGGAACGCCCTGGTCGCGCCCTTCCGATGGACGAACAGTTCGCGTTCCTCACCCTCGACAGTATGGGTCTCCTTCTTAGCGATGTTGTGGGCCACATCGTAGAGGAGTTCCATCTCCATCGATTCCCACGGGCGGCCGAACACGTCGGCGAAGACCTCGCGAGTGCGATGCATGATCAGCTGTCGGTTGACCCAGGCGTAGTTGATCGCCGCGTTCATCGCCGCGTAGTACTCCTCGGCGAGTTGCGACCCCGCGGGTGCGGCCGCGAGCTCCTTGTCGGGCAGTTGATTCAACAGACCGCCGTGTTGGCGTTCGATCTTGCGCAGGTAATCCGTACACGTCTGGTGACCGAGTCCACGGGACCCACAGTGAATCAGGACCACGATCTGGTCACTCTCGAGACCGAACGCCTCGCCAACGGTTTCGTCGAAGATATCGGTCACCCGCTGGACCTCGAGGAAGTGGTTGCCCGAGCCGAGCGAGCCGACCTGGTTCTTCCCCCGGTCTTTGGCCTTCTGAGAGACTGCATCCGCGTCGGCTCCCTCGCGCATGCCCTCGTCCTCGCAGTGCTCGAGATCCGCCCGGACGGCGTAGCCAGCCTCGAGCGCCCAGTCGACCCCGCGCTCGAGGATCGCTTCGATCGTTCCCACGTCGGTCTCGACGATGCCGCCCCCGCCCAGTCCGGACGGGACCGCTTCGAACAGCGCGTCAACCAGGTCGCGTTCTCGGCCCGCAAGGTCCTCGTGAGTGAGGTTCGTCCGCATCATCCGGACGCCACAGTTGATGTCGTAGCCGACCGAGCCCGGCGAAATGCAGCCGTCCTCGGCATCCATCGCCCCCACACCGCCCACGGGGAAGCCATATCCCTGGTGGCCGTCGGGCATGCAGATGGCGTAGTTCGTGATTCCCGGGAGGTGCGTCGCGTTGCGCAACTGCTCGAGGGTTCGATCCCCGCTGATCTCCTCGAGGAGGGCCCGACTGGCGAAGACGCGGGCGGGCACCCGCATGCTACCCGTCGCCGGCAGTTCCCAGACGTACTCCTCGACTCGCTCGAGCGTGATGCCGTCTGCGTCGAACGTCTCGGTCATGGTCGTTACTGGGTCGTCGAGCGAGTTAGGTATCGGGGGTTGCCCGGCAGGCGCGCCCGGACCGAGCAGATGGCCTGATCCACGAGACGCCGTCGGCAGGGTGGGTCGTGAGACGGGCTCTCTCTGGCGATACGTGAGGCGGCGACGAGGCGGTCCGGGGCGTGCCTACACGTCGAAGACGACGTACGCCTCCCAGCGGTCCTCCACCTGCTCGAGGCGCATCTCCGAGTAGGTCACGGCCTTCACTTCCCGTGCGTCGATGGAGTCGAGCGGGATGGCGGTGGCCGTTGCCGAGAGCGACCACTCGAGAGCGGCGCTGTCAGTCGCGTCCCCCGACTTCGAGGGGTCGCTGCCCTCACCCCCGTCAGCGTCTTCACCCATCACGTCCGGGCTCTCGGACTGCTCGAGTCGATCAACCCGGTTCGCCACCGGGAGCACGTTTCTGACGTCCCGTTCGTAAATCAACTCGTCGAGGTAATCGAACAGCAGGGCCTCCCGTGACTCGGCCCGCACCTCGAGGTCGACGGTCTCCTCGCCCAATGTACCGGGAGCCTCGATTGGCGCCTCCTCGTCCCAGCCAGCGGCGGCGAGCCCGTTGGCAACCGCGGCGAAGGTTTCCTCGAGGCTGGCTCCAGTCGCCTCGACGGCCACGTCGGCAGTGTGATCACGGAGGACGTATCCCATCGTCTCGACTGTCGCTGGCCACGGCCGAGAATGCATCGACTGGCCTCGTCACCGAGCCACGACGGCTCAGCAAGAGCAGTAGTACTCGACACCACCGAACGTCGTTTCGAGCACCTGCACCGCGGGTCCGGGATCGGACGGGCGGTAGACGCCAGTGGTCAATCCCTGGCTGTGCTCGAACTCGCCAGTCAGGATCGCGCGCCACTCGTCGGTCGAGAGCACGTCCGGCGGTCCCCCGTCACCGGCGAGTCCCGCGAGGTAGTCGGGAAGGTAGAGCCACCGGGCAGGACGGGGCGCATCGGGCGTGTACGAGTCTCCGACGGCGTCGGCGTAGGCGGCATAGGGCAGGTTCACACCCGCCTCGACGGGCATCGAGATCCACTTCCACGGACGGGTGTTAATGTCCAGAAGGACGTACTCCGCACGAGCCGTGTCGTACACGAACTCCGCCTCGCTGATGCCGTAGTACCCGGTGTGCTCGAGAATCGTCCGAGCGTGAGCCTCGAGGGTGGCGTCCTCGACCGTGTCCACGACACAGGAGGTTCCGTAGGCTTGCGGATGGCGGACGCGCGCGTTGCCGACGACGCCGTGGGTCTCCCCGTCGGGTGACACGTAGGAGGCGAACGAACGATCCTCGCCGGTCGCGATCGGCACTTTCTCCTGGGCCATAATTCGGACGTCGGCCACCTCGGCCCGCTCGACGATCTCGGCGAAGGCCGCCTCGTCCTCGACCTCGACGACGTTCGTACCCAGCAGTTCCTCGAACTCCCGCTTGCGGGCGGGTTTGACGACGAAGGGGTACTCGAGCCGTGCAGCGGCATCGGCGGGATCGACGGCTGACAGCTGGTACGTCTCCGGATGGGGGACCTCGAGGTCGGCCGCGAGGCCGTAGAGGGACTCCTTGTCGAGCACGTCGGCGATGATCGACTGGTCGGCGAAGGGCAATCGGACGCCCGCAGGCTGGGTCTCGGCGAACGCGTGGACCCACTCGTCCATGCAGGGGAACGCAACTGGCTCGTGATCGAGCGCGTCGGCGATACGCTCGACGTCGCGCCTGAATCCCTCGCGGTCCGCCAGCGGGAACGTGACCTCGCCAGCGGCAACGACGGCGTCAGTGTAAGAGCCCACGCCATCCCCGTTGCGGTCGAGCGCGATCACCGGCACGTCGTGTGCGGCGAGTGCCCTGGCGACGCTCCCGCCGGTGATGTGGGCGTTGGCGACGAGTGCTGGTGGGCGATCGAACGACTGGCGCTCGAGACGGTGGCACAGTTCCTCGAGTGACTGAAATTCGGTGGCCATGGAAAGCGGTACCCGCGCCGGGGGCTAAATCGCCCCGGTTCCGGAACCTCCTATACTCTGCGTGATAGCTGGTCGCGAGATTTATCAACCAGACCCACCATTTGGTACGCGTGTGTCCAATGGAAGACGAGAACGGAGGGGTCTGACGATGACCGACGAGCCTGAAGTACTCGTCGTCGATGACGAGTCCCGCCTCGCCGACCTGTTCGCAGCCTGGCTGGGAACCGATCGTCCCGTCGCCACGGCCTACAATGGCGAGGAGGCCCTCGAGCAGATGACCGACTCCGTCGAGGTCGTTCTTCTCGACCGTCGGATGCCGGGGCTGTCCGGTGATGAGGTACTCCAGGAAATTCGTGACAGCGGGTACGATTGCCGCGTCGTCATGGTAACGGCCGTCGATCCGGACTTCGACATCATCGAGATGGGCTTCGACGACTATCTGGTCAAGCCCGTCTCGAAGGACGACCTCCTCGAGATGGTCGAGAACGTAACGACCCGATCTGAGTACAAAACGGAGATCCAGGAGTACTACTCGCTGGTCTCGAAGAAGGCACTCCTCGAGTCGGAGAAGGCGGATCGCGAACTCGACGATCACGACGAGTATCAGGACCTATGCGCCCGCGTGGACGAACTACGAGGTACCGTCGACGACACCGTCTCCGAGATGTCCTCCCACGACGACTTCGTCGGGGCATTTCAGGACCTTCAGTCGGAGAAGTAAGGCTTTCGAAAAACTCGAATCGAGATCCACCGTCGCGACTCCGATGGATACGAGTCCTCCAGCCGTGACCTTTTGCCACCTCACTGACGACCCACAGCCCGAGTCCGAGTCCGGCTGACCCCGTCGATACGGACGTATCGAACACGTCCTCGCGCACCCCGTCGGGAACCGCTGCCGGTCGTCGACAACCGAACGTTCTGACCGATCCTCGAGCGGGCCACCCCTATCGACAGCGCCAATGTGGACTCATCTGCCTACCGTCGGCCGTACCACTCGGCACTGTGAATCAGGTTCTCGAAGCGCCGAAGGAGCGGTGACCGATCCGCCTCGAGGCGATCGATCAGGCGGTCGGCAGTCTCGAGCGTGTCCACGTCGAGGACGACGTCGACGGCCCCGTGATCGACGCGATCGATTGCCCTCGAGTAGAGCCTGACGATGACGGCGCTACCCTCGCCCCCGCGGGGGCACGAGTCGGTCCGGCGCCAGGGGGAGCCACGTCGACGTTCGAGGGCATACTGGGACCACGGGCAGGACGGCGGGCCGGGTGGGGACACGGCCGCACCTCGTGGCGGTGGACCACTCGACAGGTCCGGACCGTCGGGACTTTCTGCCCTGGCCACCGACACCGAAGGTATGCGCCCCGCCCACCCACTCGAGCAGGCCGTCGGTATGGATCACTACGTCGCCGAAACTGCGGGAATCGGGGGCTGCCTGCGGGCCGAGGACGCCCACTTCAGGGTCCGTGAACTCGAGCGCTTCGACGTCGAACCCGTCGACGCGTCCGCTGACGAGTACCCACATCTCGTCTTCCGAGCGACGCTTCGGGGCTGGGACACCAACGACTTCGCCCGGCGACTCTCCGACCAGTTAGGGGTCTCCCGCGAGCGCGTCTCCTGGGCGGGGACGAAGGACAAACACGCGATCACCACGCAACTGTTCTCGGTCTACGGCGTCGACGCCGCTGCCCTGCCGACGACCAACCGGGCCGACGTCGAGGTCCTCGGGCGGGCCGGTCGTGCCATCGAGTTCGGCGACCTCGCCGGGAACGCGTTCGAACTGGTCGTGACCGATCACGTCGCTGACGCTCGAGAACGCGTGAATGCCATCGCCGGCGAACTCGCCAGCTTCGGGGGACTCCAGACCGGATCCGAGTCGGCGTCGGCGCACACGATCGGCGTCCCCAATTGCTTCGGGCAACAACGCTTTGGCAGCCGTCGGCCGATCACCCACGAGGTCGGCCTCGCCATCGTGCGTGAGGACTGGGAAGGGGCAGTGATGGCCTATCTGGGACGGCCCACCGAGCACGAACCCGAGGATACCCAGCGCGCTCGGACGTTCGTCGAAGAGAGCCGGGACTGGGGGGCAGCCCTCGATCGGTTTCCTCACCGATTGCGATACGAGCGATCGATGCTTCACGAACTGGCCGAACGGTCGGGGGACGTCGACGAGTCGGCGTTCAGGGCCGCTCTCGAGCGCCTGCCCTCGAACCTCCAGCGGCTATTCGTCCACGCCGCCCAGTCGTACGTCTTCAATCGCATCTGCAGCGAACGCCTCGAGCGAGGCCTGCCGTTCGATCGACCGGTCGAGGGTGACGTGGTTTGCTTTGCCGACCGCGACGGACCCGCTGATCTGACGCTCCCGGACACCAACCGACTCCAGTCAGTCGACGAGCGTCGTCTCGGATCGGTCACGAGACACTGCGAGCGCGGGCGTGCGTTCGTGACAGCGCCCTTGGTCGGGACGGAGACGACACTCGGTTCGGGAGAACCCGGCGAGATCGAACGCGAGGTGCTCGCTGCGGTCGGTCTGGAGCCGGCGGACTTCGCACTCCCCGGCGAGTTCGACTCGACCGGGACCCGACGCGCCATCCTGGTACAAACGACACTCGACGTCGCCGACGACCCGCTGACGTTCTCGTTCGCACTTCCCAAGGGATCGTACGCCACCGTCGTCATGCGGGAGTTCCTCCAGACGAATCCGCTGGACCTGGGATAAGGGCCGTGAGTGATTCGGCCACCCGTCTCCCACCGTGCAGCCACCTGTTTCCCATCTGGTCACCGGGAACCACCGCCGTTTTACTCTCTCGCTGGCAAACGGGATCATGAAGTGTCGCCAGTGCGGATTCTCGCTCGAGAAACCCGGCGATTACTGTCTGGTCTGTGATGCCGGAAACACCGACGCCGTGGTGCTCGAGGCGGCCCGCGACCGGGCGACGCTGACGATGCTCGGCGACGAGACCGTCCTGGGGGAGACGACCGTCACGACGGCCCCCGAAGAGGGTGATCTCGAGGTGGTTGAACTCCGGAATTTCGCCGGACTGGTCGGCGACGAACTCCGCCGCAAGCGACCCGACGAGGTGTACGCAACCGGTGACAGGAACGTCATCAGACGCGTTCGGGACGACACCCACTACACTTTCTACCGAGTCGCGGACGACGACCCCGTCGAGGCCGTCCTCGAGCGTCAGGGGACCGAAGCCCTCGACGTCGTCGAGACCGCTCCGGCCGAGAAGATCGGTGGCAGTCACTCGACGCTCATCGGCGGTCGCGCGGGGATGCGTGCGATCCAGACCGTTGCGGGTCACCCTCACGTCAAGAAGGTCATCCCCGGCCCGATCGACGCCGGTGGGACGGGATCACAGTCAGGGCTTCGCGCGAAAGTGACGAGAGCCGACAGCGGCGGCAACGTTCGGATGCTCCTCCGGGACGGCTCGAGCGTGCAGGAAAATCGGATCGTGACCACCGCACGCGATCGAACACTCGGGGAGGTCATCCGCGAGGATTTAAACGACAGCCTTACCGAGGCGGGGTTCGCCGACTCCAGCGATGGTAACAACTGAAACGGTTGACATCCTCACAGCGATCGGCTCAGAACCGGTGCCGGACCGGTTCTATGCCATGGTATCGTGAAGGTGTATACAGTGACGTTCGGTGGTTACTGTCCCCACCCGAACTCAACACCTTTATCAAATCGCCGGGAATAGAGAGCGGTACTATGGCCGAAAAGCAGCGAGGACGGGTCGGCAGCGCCGGCCGCTTCGGAGCACGGTACGGACGCGTCGCCCGCCGACGCGTCAACGAGATCGAACACGACATGCGCACGTCGAAGGTCGATGGTGACGACGTCAAGCGCATCGGAACGGGCATCTGGAAGAACGAAGAGACGGGCGAGGTCTTCACCGGCGGTGCTTACCGGCCGGAGACGCCAGCGGGCAAGACCGTCCGTCGCTCGATCCGCGCCGCCCTGGGCGAGGACGGCGAATAGACCGATAAACATACCCGCCACCAACCCAACGCTCGACACATGAGCTACAAGTGCTCCCGATGTAAACGCGACGTACAACTCGACGAGTACGGGGGCGTCCGCTGTCCGTACTGTGGACACCGCGTGCTCCTGAAAGAGCGGAGCCGCGACGTCAAGACCGTCTCCGTCGACTAGCGACTGTTTTCCGTGTTTCCACACGACGCGAGCCTCGAGTTCGCCTACGACCGATGCTCTAAGGCGGCGGTGATCGAACGCGCCGTCGTCCGCGAGGTCGGTGAGATCGAGGACGACCGTTCGCGGACCACGGTTTGTCGGGATGACGGGGTGCTCACCCTCGAGGTCCACGCCCGTGATCTGACCGCGCTCCGTGCGGCCTGTAACACCTGGTGTACGCTGGTCGAGGTGGCCGAACGGACGGCAATCGCTGGCGAGAGGTACACGATCGACGGCGCCTCGAGTTCATCCGAACCGGCCGGCGAGATCCAGTTGGATCGAGACACGTCCATCAGCGATGGCTGAGGAACTCGGCGATCGGATCGTCAGCGGGGCAGACACCGTCCGGGCACGCTGGCAACTCACGCCCTCGAACGCTCGGTTCCTCCACGCGCATCTCACCCTGACGTGGGGTATTTCGGGTGGCATCCTCGCACTCCTTCTCGGCGGTGCCACGGGACTGGCCCTCGACACAGGCGAGGTGGCGGTTGCGGGGGGTGTCCCGGGACTGATCGCCGTCGCAACCCTCGCCGGCATCGCGCTCCTGTTGTCACTGTTTCCCCTTCTCCTCGGGTCGAGACGGGGTCGCCAGTTACTACGCTTGCGAGCGCCGGAACCGACCGATCCTGGACGATCGTCACTCGAGCACCTGTCCCTCGGGTGGCTGGTCGCGACGGCTACCCTTGGCGGACTGGTCCACGCGGGTGGGTTCGCCGTCGTCGTCGGCGCCGGATTGTCTGCCTTCGCCTATCTGTTGCCCCTCGGCGTGGTCTACCTCGTTCTCGTGGCGACCCGCTGGTGGCTGCCCACGGCGGGCACGCTTCGTGGCGATCGGCTCACGGTCAGATCGTTCCCACGGGACGGCCAACCGGGACGGGGTTGGTACGGCCAACTCGAGACCGTGGCCACCGTCCAAATGGCGTCCCTGACCGATGTTCGCTCCGTCACCGTCGGCGACGTCTCGCTCGTCGCTCTCGAGCACACCGACGGGGCGCCGGTCGTGGCGGCCGTCCCAACTGGGGTTCGCGACCAGCTCGAGGCCGACCTGCGCGAATGACCCGAGCGGGCACGGATAGCGATCACAAACAGGTGTGGACAATCCCCGTGCGGCGACGACCAGCCGACGGGACACAAAGCTTGGCTTTATCAGTCCGGAGGGCGACCGTCGAGATATGCAGGGCAATTTGCCGCCGGAAGCACAGGAGAAAATCGAACAGCTGCAGGAGCTCCAGGAGACGGCCCAGACGGTCGCCGTCCAGAAGCAGGAAGCCGAGTCGACGCTGAACGACGCTCAGGCCGCCCTCGAGGAACTCGAAGACGTCGACGCGGACACTACGATGTACCGGCAGGTCGGCGAACTGTTCGTCCAGACAGAGTACGACGAGGCCGAAGCACAGCTCGGGGAGAAAGTCGACACCCTCGAGATCCGACTCGAGACCCTCGAGAAACAGGAAGCGCGCGTCCAGGATCAGTTCGAGAGCCTGCAGGACGAACTGCAGAACATGCTCGGCGGCGGTATGGGTGGCCCGGCCGGTCCTGGCGGGCCCGGTGCCGGCGGCGCGTAAATGGCTCCCGCGGACGCCCCGGACCCGACCGACGAAACGGTCGTGCAAACGGCGGCTGACGCCGCCGAGGACGTCATCTTCGACACCTACAAACAATCGGCCGTCCGGGATTACGACGTCACCGTAATCTTCGAAGACGGGACGCTCGAGGTCGACGTCTACCTCAACGCGCCGGCCGACGCCGCGGATCGATCCCCCGAGGCGGTGGCCGATGCGGCGGCACTCGCCGCCCGATCGGCCGTCGACGAGCTATTCGACGAGTGAACATCACCGTCTCCGTCGGTGCAGCCTCGAACGACAACACTTACCCACCAGCCAGTGTGAAAATCGGGTATGGCAACGAGCGACTGGGGAGACTGGCTCCCAAACGCGATCGAATCGGCCGATCCCGATGGTGTAGCTATCTGGTACCTCGGGTGTAACGGGGTCGTCCTCAAGGGATCTGCGGGAACGACGATCTACGTCGATCCGTACGTCGGCCTCGGCGATCCCCCGCGGACGGTCCGAATGATTCCCGTTCCCTTCGACCCGGCGGATGTCGGCCATGCTGACGCCGTGTTCGCAACCCACGAACACACCGATCACGTCCACGGCCCGAGTCAGGCACCGATTCTCGCCGAATCGAACGCCGACCTGTATGCCCCCGACGACAGCCTCGCGGTCGCCCGCGAGGAGGAAGCCTGGACCGAGAACTGGGCCGTCACCGACGACCAGTTCGTCGAGGTCGGCGAGGGCGACACCCTCGAGATCGGCGAGTTCACCGTTTACGTGGAATCCGCCCACGACCCCGACGCCACCCACCCCGTGAGCTACGTCTTCGAGCACGACTCGGCAACCGTCTTCCACGGCGGCGACACCAAACCCACCGACGAGTTCGAGCGAATCGGCCGGACGTACGACATCGATCTCGGGATTCTCGCCTTCGGCACTGTCGGGAACGTTCCGGACAAAGAAACCGGCGAGCCCACGCGGACCCGCTGGTACAACGACGAAAATCAGATCGTCGAGTGCGCGTCAGCCCTGCAACTCGAGGCGCTCGTCCCGAGCCACTGGGACATGTGGCGGGGACTCACGAGCGACCCGAAGGTGCTGCATCACCACGCCAAGAGCTTCCAGTATCCCGAGCGACTCGAGCTGGTCGAGATCGGCGACCGCCTCGATTGCTGAACCGGGTTACGGTAAATCAGTCGACGTCACCGAACACTGGTGGGGGTTGTCTCCCCACTGGGCTACGGCCTGTATCGACCGATAGACCCCACGGGGACACACTGGCGGTGCCGTTCGTTTTAAGGTAATGCTTGGTTAACGGTTCGTCATGAGCGACAGCGCGGAGGCAAGTGACGTCGTCGAGGTAGCCGACGACGGGGTGGTGGTAACGAAGACGTACACAGCAGACGAGTTTCCAGTCCCGGCCATCAGGTTCGAATTCGAGTCAGAACACGAGGGCTCGGTTGACGTTCGGGTGGCCGAGGACATTCCGGAGTCGTTCCCGATGGATAGCGTCGGCTTTCATCCGGAGTACCACAGCGACCAGTGGACGGCCTTCCAAGACAACCACGTGGAGTTCACGGGGACGGTCGATCCCGACGAGACGCTGGTGACAGTCTACGGCGTTCGTCTGGAAGACGACACCGAACCCGACATGTTCCTCTCGGAGCCCACAGTGACGGTGCTCACCGAGGATGGCGACGACGGTTCGGAGGCCGAAGCCACCGACGACGAACTCGAGGAAACCATGATCGACGACATCGCCGGTGAGGACGGTAACCAGGCGGTCAAGGACATGCTCTCCGGGGCGACTGACTCGGTTCCAGGGCTCGAGGAGGATACTCCCCGTGAGGCCGACACCGAAGCAGGTGAAGGTGGAACCGCCGAGACCGGCGAAGCGGATCTCAACCTCGAGTTCGACGAGGACGAGGTGGACGACGGTGCTGTGACCGAGGCCGACGATGGGGATGACGCCACATCGGCGGAAGTCCCGGCCGACTCGTCGGCGGACGAAGCCGACGCTAACGACCCTGTCCTCGATGCGGACGAGGAACTCGATCTCGACCTCGGCGACGTCGACACGGAGCCCACGCCGGTCGATGAGGAATCGGAAGCCGACGACGACGCGCCGGACATCGACCTGGGCTTCGAGGAGGACGAACTTCCGGAGCCCGAAGCCGCCGAGACCGACGAGAGCGAGACGGCCAGCGCAGACGCCGAGACCGACGAGACCGACGAGACCGACGAGACCGACGCACCCAAAATCGAACTCGACCTCGAGGCAGCAGCCGAGAGCACTGACGTCGGTGGGGACGATGGTGAGCACGCGGAGAGTGGATCGGAAACCGATGACGACCCCGACGCCGAGGTGGATGCGGAGCCAGCAGACGTGAAAGCGCCAGACGAGGTCGACACGGACACCCCCGAGTCCCCAGCAAGCCCCGGCGAGGTGACCGTGGCCGACGGATCGATCGTCGAGGCCCTTGCCGGGGAGATTCGATCGGGCGACGTCGACGAGGCGTCGCTCACGACCCTCCGTTCGGCACTCGAGAGCGAAGAGGACGCCGAGGGCGACGCTCCGGTCATCGCCAGAGTCGATCACCTGCAATCTCGGGTCGAGGAGATCGCCGCCTACACTGGCGCACTCGAGGAATTCCTGATGGAATCGGGAACGGGCGCGCAGGTCATCGAATCGGTCGAGGGTGGTCTCGAGGCCGTTGAGACCGAACTCGACGACGTCGTCGAACGGCTCGAGGCGACCGAGTCGGGACTCGAGGCGACCGACGATCGGTTCGCCACCCTCGAGGAAACGACCGAGTCACTCGAGGACGACGTGGAGGCGGTTGACGAGCAGGTGTCAGCCGTCGAAACGGAGCTCGAGGGGGTCACCGAGGACCTGGCTGGTGTGACCGAAGACGTCGAAACGACGACCGACGACCTGGACGAGCGCGTCGAAGACGTCGCCGAGACGGTCGGCTCGATCGACGACGACGTGCAGTCGGTCGCCGGTGACGTCGAGGCCCTCGAGGACGACGTCGAGACCCTGGAGGACGATCTCACGTCGGTGCGCGAGGACGTCGTCGACATCGTCGAGTGGCGCGACGAGCTCGGCTCGATGTTCAGCGGCTGACTCAGTCGGTTTTCTGGGGGTGAATCACTCGGAATACAGCGACTGACTCGACGAACAGTCTCGAGTGCCGCCGAGAACGCAACGGGTTTACTCGTCGGTCGACCACCTTCGCTCGATGGCCAAGCGCATTTCCATTGCGATCCCACGCAAGGGCCGACCGCTCGAGGCGGTGCTCGATTATTTGGCCCGACGATTGGGGGTTCCAGACCTGGCCGACGACGTGAGTTCGACCCTGCGTCACGAAAAGGCCGTGACGAAAGGGAGCGTCGTCCCCGAGGAATCGAACGTCTACCGCCGTATGGCGGCTTACAGCACCGTCGACGAGCCGACCGCTCCCGAGTACACGCTGCTCCGGGACGACCGGCCGGGGAAGCCACGGCGAATCGTCTTCGATAGCGTGACCATTCCGCTCTCGGACGTGGAGGGCGGAGCCGACGCCGTGGATGGCCCCGAGTTCCCGGCAGACATCGAAATCGTCCTCGTGGGTCGTGAAGAGCCGTTTCGGGCCCTCAGAACCCACGAGTTCGCGCTCGGATTCGACAGCGCGGATCTGGTGCTCGAGGAGGTCGTCACGCTCTCGGCGGCACCGATCGAACGCATCGCCGACATCAACGCCAGAATCGACCCTGCGGACACGGACGTACAGGTCGTCGCCGGCCTCGGAGACACCGTCTATCACACCCTGCTGGCCACGCCCAAAGCGACACCAGTTGGGGCGGAGATCGATCGCACCTTTCTCGCGAACTACGAGGGACCACTCTGTATCACCCCTCGCTACGAGCGACTCGTGCGAGCGGTCCTCGGCAGCGAGGTCCTCGAGGGCATCCGCTTTACCTTCCCACCCGCGGACGTGGAAGAAGAGCGGGCCATCGCGGAGACGGGTGTTGGCGTCTATCTCACCGTTACCGGATCGACGGCCAGAGAGCACGGATTGGTGCTTGGCGACCGACTCTTCCCAAGTGAAACGGTGCTCATGGAAAACGCAGCCGAGGTCACCGAGGCCGTCGCCGCCGTGAGATCGCTACTCGCGGGGCCGGACCGCGAGACGGTACTCGAGAGTGGACCGTGTTGAGCGCCGCGATTTGGACACGCTCGCTGAAGAGACCCTGTGGCCCGCTCACGCCCCGAGTCCCTCGAGGTACGACTTGACGTGATCGCGCTGTCTCGCCTCGATGTCGGCAACGATGTCGGCCATCTTTCGGGGGGTTGCGCTCCAGAGGCCCGGATGGATCAACAGCTGTAACTGCTCCGGTCGGCCCGCCGGGAACGGCGGCTCGGAGCGCCACTTCTGGCTGGAGTCTGATCGGTAGGTGACCGCCGAAAAGTACTGTGGCTGGTAGGCGTTTTCGAAGCCGTCGAAATCGACGTCGAGCACCCACTCGGGCGGCCGGTGGAAGGAGACGACGTTCACCTCGCGGTTGCAGATCGTTCCGAGAACGTCACATTCGGCACGAACCTGGCTCTGCAACTCGTCGTCCGGAGGCGAATCATCCCAGTAGTGGTGGGTGTTGAAGTGGACGGCCACGTCGTGGCCGAGGGCCTGAATCTCGGCGAGCGCCCGTGACTGCTCGACCTCGAGTAAGTTGTATATCGGCGTCGTCACGAGCACGCAGTAGGTCGACTCGATCCCGAGTCGGGCCTCGAGGCGGGCCATCTCCAGGGCGAGTTCGGGCGAGAGGTCGACGTCGTGTCGCAACACGATCTCGTCTTCGGCAAGCGGCCCATCGAACCCGACGAAGCTGAACCCATCGTCCAGCAGGCATTCGAGGAGCGTCTCGTACTCCTCGAAGGTGTACGTAAGCTGGCCGAGAGCTGTCAACTCAGGCATCGTTGGTGGATTCCTGGGTACTCGTGGTGCTCGTCGTGAGGTTCGCGTGGTGATCGGGGTGGTCGACGCGGTCGGGATCGCCCGGTGACTCGAACCGGTCCCCTGGCGTGGGCGACCAGTCCTCAGCCGCCCAGTCGGTCACGAGAAGGGTCCCATCGGCCGTCGCGACGACGAAGTCGTCCGTCCAGAACACGTCGACGATCGTGCCCGCGGGTTCGGTGATGGCCAGATCGGCCGAGAACGGGATGGCCTCCCAGATCATGATGCGCTCGTCACCGATGGTCGTGAACGCGCCCGGATAGGGCTCGGCAACCGCCCGAACGAGATTGTAGACCGCTCGAGTGCCATCGCCCCAGTGGATTTCGCCGTCCTCGGGGTTCCGTTTCGGGTAGTACGTTGGCTCGCCGAACTGGGGTTTGAACGGATCCTCACCGGCGAGTATGGGATCGATCACTGCCAGCAACATCGCCTCGAGACACATCGCGACCTTGTAGTAGAGCGTCTCGATCGTGTCGTAATCGGTGATGTCGAACTTTTGTGTGGTGACCACATCCCCCGAATCCGCACCGGGATCGAGCCGAATAACCGAGAGCAAGAACCGATCGCGATCCTCGATGAGCGACCAGTTCAACGGTGAGCGACCTCGCCCGCTTGGCAACCCGAACGCACTCCCGTGGTTGCCCAGAGCGCCGTACGTCGCCGTCTCGAGGATCGATTCCGGGAGCAGGCGCTGCCAGCCGTTGACGATAATGAGGTCTGGATCGACCGTTCGAAAGTGGTCGAGTGCGGCCTCGTCGTCCATACTGTAGGTGTTTGGCTCGTAGACCTGGATGTCGTTGGCCACGGCGGTGGGTCGAAGCGAGGCGTATCCCGAGACGTGGTTGGCCCCAGCCATCTCGGGATCGATGGTCACGACCGACGTGATCGGGATTCCTGCCTCGAGCAGCCCCTCGAGGACGTGTCTGGCCGGCGCGGTACACCCGACGTAGACGATACTGGCGTCACTGGCGGCGGTCATGTCCGGGGTAAAGACGGACGCTGGTATTGTTAGGTACCGATTGTCAACCGATCACCCTCGTGAGAAGTGTGGTTGGCCGAGACTACGGGTGGGGCTCTTGCTCGTCCGTCAACAACTCGAGTTCGATCGCCTTCGCGGTCGAGACGACCAGGCCGGTGGTGTCCTCCTCGAGGCGTTTACCGCGCATCCGTTCGATGGGGCCCGAGACGCTAATGGCGCCGACCGGCTCGTCCCTGACGACGATGGCGCTGGCGACACACTGCCAGTCGGGTGTCTGTTCGCCGCGGTCGAACGCGACTCGACGATCACGGATCGATCGGAGTTGGCTCCGGAGTGTCGCCGGATCGGTAACCGTTCGATCGGTGTAAGCGGGCAGTCCGTGGGTCTCGATGAAGTCGTCGACGGCTTCGTGACCCCGATAGGCGAGGATGGCCTTCCCGGCCGCGGAGGCGTGCAGCGCGATGCTACCGCCTTCCGGAATCGGATGCTCGTCACCGCCAACCCGATGGAGGTAGACGCCGTGGTCGGCCTCCGGAACGACGAGGTTGACGCTCTCACCGGTCGTCTGCGCCAGCGTTCTGAGGTTCGCCTTCGCCGCCCGAAACACCGGGTTGCGTTCGCGAGTGCTTAATCCAAGTCGGAGGAACTGATGCGTCAGCCCGTACGCACCGTTTTCGTTCACGACGTACCCCAGGTCCGTGAGCGTCGAGAGGTGGTTGTGGACGGCGCTTTTCGAGAGGTCGAGATGGTCCGCCAATTCGGTGACGCCGGCGGTGTGTCGGTCCCGGAGAGCCTCGACGATCCGGAAGGTGGTTGCCGTGGCCTGAACGGAGACGCCGTCGGTATCCCCCATTGTTCGTAGCTCATACACGGGACCCCAGATACAAAATTGTTGTTCTCTCATGGAGAACGCAGGGCGTGAGTTGGCCGATCGGCATCGCGGGTCGGCTGCGTTGAGTGACATTTACAAGAATTTATTGCCGCTTTTCGGCACGAGACTGCGGCTCATCACTTATAAAAAGCCCGCGTTTCGCTGTGGAGAACAGGTCCAAAATGCAATACGGTAACGCGTTCACCCTCCCGCTAGCCAAAAGGTTTATTAAATAGTACCGGTTTTGTCGTGATAGACAGTGAGAATATGCCACGGAAGAATACAATGTACGGACGACGGCGCGTGTTGATCGGCGGCGCATCGGCAGGGACGCTCGCGCTCGCAGGCTGTATTGGAACGGGCGATCCAGAGGAGGACGACGATGAAGGGACCGGTGACGATACGGACGACGACAGCAACGGCGAGGACGTCGAAATGGCCGATCAGATCGACGTCTGGGGCTGGGACGTTGCCGCGCGGTCACTCGAGTTGACCGCCGACGCCTACATGGAGGAATACGACGCCACCGTGGATGTCGAGGAGTTCGGTCAGGACGCGATGAAGGAAGACCTTCGCAGTCGTCTCACCGCCGGATCGGGGGCACCCGACGTGGCGATGCTCGAGATGATCGACGGCCCGGCCGAAATCGACACGGGCGCCGTCGCGGACCTCACCGATCGAATCGACGACGCGGGCATCGAAGACGACTTCGTCAGTGGAGCCTGGGCCTCCCTGCAGGAAGATGGGGCGACCTACGCGATCCCGTGGGACATCGGCCCGACCGCCGTCTACTACAGACGCGACATTTACGAGGACCACGGGCTGGACGCCGACGCCATCGAGACCTGGGATGACTTCCAGGAAGAGGGTGAAAAGCTGCCCGACGACATCGCGATGTTCAACATCCCGGTGAACGACCTCGACGGCGTCTGGCGCTTCCAGTTCCGTCAACTCGGCAACCGGCCGTTCACCGAGGACGGCGAGGTGAACATTCACAACGACGACTCCGTGATGATCGCGGAGACGATCAAACAACTGTACGATAGCGGCATCGCCTCGGACTACGACGGCTGGTCGACGGAGTGGTTCAATGGCTACGGCGAGGGTGAGATCGCCTCGCTGCCCTCGGCCGCCTGGATGGAGGGGACCCTTCGAGCCGAACTGCCGGACACCGCCGGTAACTGGGGCGTCTACCGAATCCCTGCCCACGAAGCGGGTGGCCCTCGCGCCTCGAACTGGGGCGGCTCGAGCCTCATGATTCCCGAACAGATCGAGGACGGCGAGCGCGAACGCGCCTGGGATTACCTCACGTGGTCGCTGGCGACCGAAGAGATGCAGCTGCTCATGTACGACGAGTACGGGCTCTTCCCGGCACTCGAGACGACCTACGACAACGACGAGGTGTTCGACGAGGAACTGGACTTCTACGACGGCCAGCCGGCTCGGCGACTGTTCGCGGACGTCGCCGAGGAGATGCCCGAGTACCAGTTCTCCATCGACACGCCGTACGTCTCGGATGCGATCAACAACCACCTCTTCCGGATGCTCCGCGACGACGAGGATCCCGAGGAGATGGTGATGGAAGCCGCCGAGGAAGTCGCCGAACGAACCGGTAGAGACTTGGCCTGAGCGGAGACAGGTTCTGCTCACCCGTTATTCAGAATTTCAATGGCAACGAAACGCTCACGTGACGACCACCTGGTGCTCTGGGATCGGTTCCGCTACGCACGCCAGCGGCTCACCGCCGTCGCCCCGTCGGTGACGAAGTCCCAGGTGGCGTACCTACTCATTTCGCCGTTTTTCGTGTTGTTCGGGTTGTTCTTGCTCTTCCCCGTCGTGTACACGGTGTATCTTTCGTTTTTCGAGTACCAGGGGATTGGACAGGGCAACCTGTTTTACGTCGACTTCGGGCTCTTCCACATTACGTTCCCACAGATCGCAGAGCTGCAGTTTGTCGGTCTCGGGAACTACACGCGGATGCTCGGTGACAGCCTGTTCTGGCAGTCGATGTACAACACCACGTACATCCTGGTGATCCAGGTCCCGATCATGATCGGCCTGGCGCTCGCGCTCGCGATCGCGCTGAACGCGAGTTTCGTCCGATTCAAGGGCGCCTTCAGGACGGCGATTGCACTGCCAGTCTCGGCGAACATCGTCGCTTACTCGACGATATTCCTCATCCTGTTCAACGAGACCGGGTTCATCAACTACCTGCTGAGCCAGGTCGGCATCGAGCCGATCTCGTGGCTGCGCAGTGAGTTCTGGGCTCGAAAGACCATCATCGGCGCTGTCACCTGGCGATGGACCGGCTACAACATGATCATCCTGCTTGCGGGCCTGCAGAACATCCCCCAACAGCTGTACGAGGCCGCCGAGATCGACGGCGCAAGTCGCTGGGAGAAGTTCCGCTATGTGACCGTCCCCCAGCTGCGGCCGGTCCTGTTGTTCGTGGTCGTCCTCTCGACGATCGGGACGTTCAAGCTGTTCGCCGAACCCTACGTCATCACCGACGGCGGGCCGACGAACGCGACGATCACCATCGTCCAGTACATCTACGAGGAGGCGTTCGTTGGCAGCCCCAACCTCGGGTACGCAAGCGCCCTGACGGTCATCTTCGTGGCCATCGTCAGCGCGATCTCCATCGCCCAGATCAAACTTGGGGGTGAGGAGTGATGCGCGAACAGCGACGAAAGGACGCGGTCTGGAAGTTCCTCACGTACTCGTTCATCCTCGTGATGACCCTGGGGATGATGGTGCCGCTTTACTGGATGATCGTCGCTGCCTCGCTCCCCCAGGAGGAGTTCATCAGGTTCCCCCCGCGACTCTACCCGGGTACTGAGTTTCTCAACAACCTCTCGGTGCTCCACGAGGAGACGCAGTTCCTGATCTCGATCTGGAACAGCGTCTTCATCGCCGTCGTCTACACGATCCTCTCGGTGCTGCTATGTTCGATGGCCGGCTTCGCCTTCGCGAAATACGAGTTCCGGTTCAAGGAGCCGATCTTCTACCTGATACTGGCGACGCTCATCTTGCCCATCCAACTGCTGGTGATCCCGCTGTTCCTGATGATGGCACAGATCGGCTGGACGGACACCTTCCGGGCGATCATCCTGCCGTGGCTCGCCAACCCGATCGGGATCTTCCTCATGCGCCAGAACATGAAGTCGATACCCGACGCGCTCCTCGAGTCCGCACGAATGGACGGCGCGACGGAGTTCCAGCTCTTCTACCGGATCGCCCTGCCGGCGATGCGGTCGTCGCTCGCCGCACTCGCAATCATCCTCTTCCTGTTCCAGTGGGATCTGTTCCTGTACCCACTGGTCATCCTCGAGGACCCGGGTAACTACACCATCCCGGTTGCACTCTCGGGGCTCGAGGAGAGTCGCCGCATCAACTTCGACCAGATCATGGTGGCGAGTTCGCTGGCCATCATCCCGATGGCGATCCTGTTCCTGTTCCTGCAGAAACAGTTCGTCAGCGGGATCCTCGCGGGCTCGCTCAAGGAGTAATCATGACCAATACCCACCCCACCACGACATTCACGACCACCGACCCATGGCACGCATAACCCTCACCGACCTCACGAAAGTGTACGACCCCGGCGGCGAAGCTGTCGTCGCCGCCGACGACATCTCCCTCGAGGTGACCGACGGCGAATTTCTCGTCCTCGTCGGCCCCTCCGGCTGTGGCAAATCGACCACACTTCGCTGTATTGCCGGCCTCGAGGACATCACTGAGGGGAGCCTCGAGTTCGACGACCAGAACGTCACGACCTACAGCGCGAGCGAGCGCGACGTCGCGATGGTGTTCCAGAACTACGCGCTGTACCCCCACATGACGGTTCGACAGAACCTCGGATTCGGACTCAAGCTCTCGACGGATCTCCCGTCCGCGGAGATCAGCGAGAAGGTCGATGCCGTCGCCGAGATGCTCGGGATCAGCGAACTGCTCGGGGACAAACCGAAGGCGCTCTCCGGTGGGCAACAACAGCGGGTTGCCCTGGGGCGAGCGATCGTTCGTGAACCCGAAGTGTTCCTGATGGACGAACCGCTGAGCAACTTAGACGCCAAACTCCGGTCTGATATGCGGACCGAACTCCAGGAGTTACAGCAGGACCTCGGGGTCACGACCGTCTACGTCACCCACGACCAGACGGAGGCGATGGCGATGGGCGACCGCATCGCCGTCATGAACGCGGGTGAACTCCAGCAGGTGGGCCCGCCCGAGGAGGTCTACCGTAGCCCGAAAAACGAGTTTGTCGCCGACTTCATCGGCTCACCGAGTATCAACCTGTTCGACGCCAACGTGAACGATTCGACGCTGACGGGGCCCGGTGGCTTCGTCTACGAACTCGAGGACGCCTCGCCGGTCGAGAGCTACGATCACGTTCGGGTCGGCATCCGCCCGGAGGACATCACGGTCGTCGAGGAAAGTCCGAACCGGGCGACGGTGACTGTCGTCGAACCAATGGGCAACGAGAACTTCTGTTACATGACTCTCGGTGACGTCGAAATGACAGCCCGCATCGCGCCCACGAAACGGCCCGTCGCGGACGAGGAGGTTGCCTTCACGTTCGCCGAGGAGGCGCTGTATCTATTCGATCCAGTCACCGGCGAGTCGCTGAAGACGAAGACCGACGACACGACGCCCGATCTCACCACGGAGGTATCTGGCTAAATGCGCATCACCGATTACGAACTGTTCGAGGTCCCGCCACGATGGCTCTTCCTCAAGTTGACGACCAGCGATGGCACCGTCGGCTGGGGCGAGCCAGTCGTCGAAGGGCGGGCGAAGACGGTCCGCACGGCCGTCGAGGAACTGCTCGACAACTATCTGCTCGGGGAGGACCCGAGCCGAATCGAGGACCACTGGCAGGCGATGTACCGCGGCGGCTTCTATCGCGGCGGCCCGGTCCTGATGTCGGCCATCGCGGGTGTCGACCAGGCGCTCTGGGACATCAAGGGGAAGTCCTTCGGTGCCCCGGTGTACGAGTTACTCGGTGGCCCCGCACGCAACCGCGTCCGCGTCTACCAGTGGATCGGCGGCGACAGGCCCCGCGACGTTGGCGACGCGGCGACGGAGAAGGTCAACGAGGGCTTCACCGCACTCAAGATGAACGCGACGCCCGAACTCCGCACCGTTGACAACCCGCGGGCGGTGGCAAACGCCGTCGACCGGATTGCCGCAGTTCGCGAAGCCGTCGGTGACGAGGTCGATATCGGCGTCGACTTCCACGGCCGCGTGGCCAAACCCATGGCCAGACGGCTCGCCAGTGCCCTCGAGCCCTACGATCCGATGTTCATCGAGGAGCCCGTCCTACCCGAACACAACGATGCACTCGCGGACATCCGTGCATCCACGACCATTCCGATCGCGACCGGCGAGCGGATGTATTCGCGGTGGGATTTCAAGCGTATCTTCGAGGAAAACGCTGTCGACGTCATCCAGCCAGACCTCTCCCACGCGGGCGGCATCACGGAGGTCAAGAAGATCGCCGCGATGGCCGAGGCCTACGACGTGTCGGTGGCCCCCCACTGCCCACTCGGCCCGATCGCGCTCGCCTCCTGCATCCAGGTCGACGCCTGCTCGCCGAACACGCTCATTCAGGAGCAGAGCCTCGACATCCACTACAACGAGACGAGCGACGTCCTCGATTACCTCGCGGACCCCTCGGTGTTCGAGTATCGCGACGGCTACGTCGACCTCCCCGACGGTCCGGGGCTCGGCATCGACATCGACGAGCGTCACGTCCGCGAACAGACCGGTGGCGTCGACTGGCACAACCCCATCTGGCGACACGACGACGGCAGCGTCGCGGAGTGGTGAGATGACCCGACGACCAATACCGCTCGAGCACGCCGTTCCCGGCCGCTACGAGGACCAGACCGCCATCGTGACGGGCTCGACCCGGGGGATCGGTGCCGGGGTGGCTCGGCGACTCGCTGCGGAGGGCGCGAACGTCGTCGTCTCGGGTCGAAGTGCCGAGGCGGGCGAGGAGGTGGCCGCGTCGATTCGAGACGAGGGTGGCGAGGCCCGATTCGTCCGTGCGGACATGCGCGACCCAGACGACATCGCCGCCCTCGCCGAAGCCACCGCCGACCACTACGGGGGCGTCGACGTCCTCGTGAACAACGCCGGCGTCCAGACCGAGACCGCCGTCGGGGACGCCTCGATGGACGACTGGCAGTTCGTTCTCGAGACGGACTTCCGTGCCTACTGGCTCGCCGCGAAGGCTGCCCTCGAGTTCATGGACCGCGGGACAATCGTCAACGTCTCCTCGAATCACGCCCGCCAGACGATGCCCGCTCACTTCCCCTACAATGCCGTCAAAGCGGGGATCAACGGCATGACACGCGCGATGGCGGTCGACCTGGGCCCACGCGTCCGCGCCAACACCGTGGCCCCCGGCTGGATCGAAATCGGACGGACTCGCGAGGAACTGCCAGCGGGTCGCCTCGAGGCCGTGGAATCGATTCATCCGACCGGTCGCATCGGGGTCCCGGCCGACGTTGCCGGGGCGATCGCCTTCCTCGCGAGCCCCGACGCGGCGTTCATCACCGGGACGACCCTGCTCGTCGACGGTGGCCGCGGTGCCGTGATGCAGGACGACGTCCTGCCGGACTACCGAGCCCTCGAGGAACGGGCCAGCGAGTGAGCGAGGGGCTCGGTCGAATCCACGGATTGTCTCCTTTGAAACTCCAGAACGCGTAGTTTCACACTTCGATTTTCGAAGTCACGTTATAGGCGATCGTCCCTTCGTCCAGTCTCAATCGGTCGAAAGGAGATTGGCACGACCCATCACGGTCGTTCCCGCACCGCCGTGGTACTACCCACACCGGGGTGGGGATCACCGGTCGCCAACCAAACCAGCCCCTACGAAACCTCGAGGTCCGCCACGATATCGCCCTCGAAGACGGTCACGTCGAACCCACCGAGGTCAGGCGATCCGATCACGGCGTCGACAGCGTCGACCCCGCCAATCGTCATCGAGTCACCCGAGAAGTTCGTCACCCAGGTGTACCCGCCACGTGCACCGACACGGATCCCCTCCGGCAAGCGCTCGCTGTACCGAATTCCCGCTCGCTCGAGGCAGGCGACCACCAGATCGTCCGCGAGGGTGACCTCGGGCCAAACGCCACAGTACACGACGGTTCCCTCACGACCCTCGTTTCGCACCACGGCGGGCCGACCGGCGGCCACGTCATCACCCGCGTACTCGTGGGTGACGGTGACGGTGTCCTGGCCGGGCTCCGGCTCGAGCCACTCGGCCCACGTCCGGAAGTCACGTTCGACCTCACCGTCGACCGCCAGGACGGTGGTCTCGAGGTGGGGTGGCAACGATTCGTGCTGGTCGACGCGCGCCCCGACGAGGCCTGTAAGCGGACCGGGCTGGAGTTCGGGCCGAAGCTTGTTGTACTGGTCCTTGACGCCCGTCCGGGGACCGAACAGAAGTTCGCTGCCGCCCTCGACATAATCCGCCAACCGGTCGGCGAGGCTACCGGTGACGAGATGCAAGGCCGGGGCGACCACCAGGTCGTAGTCCTCGAAGTCAGTCGTTGGGTGGACGACGTCGACCTGGACCCCGCGTGCCCGGCAGGCCCCGTAAAAGGCGTCGAGTAGGTTCCAGTACTCGAACGCCGGCGCGTGAGGTTGTGCCGAGAGTGCCCAGAGATTGTCGTAATCGTGGAGCAGCGCCACGGAAGCGTCGACGGGGGCGAGGGTCTCGCTCCCGGCGACGTCCGTCGCCGAGTCCGCAGAGCCGTTGCGGATCGCGGCGAGTTCCTCACCCGCGGTCACGGCGTCGACGTACCCGCGGTCGACAGTGCCGTCCTGTTTCCGAAGCCCCGCGTGGTACTGCTCCTGTGCCTCGAGACAGCGACGCCACCGGAAGTAACAGACCGCGTCGGCCCCGTGGGCACTCGCGTGATGGGCCCAGAGACGCATCGCGCCCTCGCCAGGCTGGGGACAGTGTGGCGGCCAGTTGACGTCCCCGGGTTGCTGTTCCATCACCCAGAACGGCCGACCGAGTGCGCCTCGATAGAGGTCGTGGTCCATACCGACCTGATCGGGGTCGCCGGCACGCAGCTGATCCGGGGTCGGATCGGTGCCAGCCTCGAGTCGATCCTGGGCGAACCCCGTCGGGTAAGAATCCCACGAAACGAGATCGAGATCCTCGCTCACCGCGTACGCATCGAGGCTGTCGAATCGACCCATGAAATTGTGGGTCACGAACCAGTCTTCGTTTGCCGCCCGGAGCAGATTTGCCTGCAACCGGTTGTAGTCGACGACCGAATCGCTCGCGAAGCGGGCGTACTCGAGCAACCTGGAGGGATGGTGCTCGGCGGCGGTGTGACGGGGCGGATCGATCTCGTCGAAATCGCCGTATCGTTGGCTCCAGAACGTATTGCCCCAGGCCTCGTTGAGTTCGTCGATGGACTCGTAGGTTTCGGCGAGCCACTCGCGGAACGCGTCGGCGCAGTTGTCACAGTAACACCGAACGGTGCCGTGGCACCCGTACTCGTTGTCGGTTTGCCAGCCAGCAACCGTGGGGTGGTCGGCGAATCGGTCGGCCAGTGCCCTGACGATGCGCTCGGTCTCCTCGCGGTAGGTGGCCGAATTGAAGCAGTAGTGACGACGGCTCCCGAAATCGCGAACGGTGCCGTTCCGTTCGACCTGCAGGATGTCGGGATGCTCGTCCACTAGCCATTTCGGGGGTGTGGCCGTCGGCGTACACAATACGGCTTGCATGCCGTGGTCACCGATGTATTCGAGTGCCCGCTCGAGCCACTCGAACTCGTACGTGCCGCGTTCGGGTTCGAGCACGGCCCAGGAGAACTCGGCCATTCGAACGTACTCGAGGCCGGCCTCGGCCATCTGTGCGACGTCGGTTTCCCACCGTTCGTCAGGCCAGTGTTCCGGAAAGTAACAGACGCCTGTTCGCATACGAAACCGTGACCCGGCAGCTACCTAAGCGTTCTCAATGCGGCCGGTTTCTCGAGGAATCCTGACTGGATTCTCGTGGATATGTGGGTTACGGCGGCGGCTATTTCTGTGGAACGTGAGCTCCATAGCCACCAGTTACTGGTGACATAGATGCAATTCTCTCGCGGAGATTCGGTATAGCATCATAGGATATATGTGGTTGGCACAATCCGGATGTCGAGGCCAGTCAGTAGTCTGGATCGAGTTGTCATGAGAAATAGTAGCACAGACCTGGCCAGGGACTACCCGGGGCCTCGAGCCACGAGCAACCGCCGTAGTTGCCCCACCGGCCAACCCGTGTGTCACCGACCTCCTCACGGACTGCTATTCAGTGCCACCGTTGGGCCATGATCGACCCGGCAGCCCTCGAGGGCACGACTCTCGAGAGGTCCGCCCCAGACGGGACTACCGGACCACAGTACGTTCGTCGGGCGAACGGGGGTTGATCGGCCCCGACAGCTGTCGACGCCAGTGACCCCTGTCAGCGGCCGGTGGTGAGTGATGAACCCCACTGCAGTGTGTGATACCTGGGGGGTCGTGGCCACGTAAGCAGTATCCACCCTTCGAAAGGATTCATCCGGTCCAGATGGTGTTCTGGCCAGTGACTGGAACAAACCGAGGAGCGAGCTGGCCCCCACACGGTTGGCGGAGTGGCGAGCAGTGACTGACAGGTGCCACGGTCACTCGAGCCGCAACTCGGTCAGCGTACACATCGGCCTCAATGATGAACGCGGGCCGAGGACTCGAGTCCGAACCAACGGTCAAAGCAGCGCCTGCAAGCGCCTGTTGGGCACTCGAGTGGCTCAGGCAAAGGAATATGTAGAAGCCAAATAGAAGCGACGAGAGGCGGTCTGAGGCGGCGGTGACTGGGGTCAGTCGTGACCCTACGTAGATGGTCACAAGTTACAGTCGAAACGACGTTTGGACCGTGAACGGGATCGCGTCCAGTCGATCACGTCCACCCACTGTGGATGTATGCGAGCGGTTTCGCCTGCGGGGCCAGCCAGACGACTCACCCCCGAATACGGGTCGCGGCCCAGTATCAACGCCCCGAGAGATATCTCGGCTTCGATGAGGCCAGCACACGACTCGCCACGAGATCGGCCTCGGGAACGGTTCGAGCCGAACGGGGCCATGGGCAGTTCGCTCCAATCGCAGGTATTCCACCAAGCTGGGGGCGGTTTCCAATCTCAACTGGTGGGGCTAGTTTCGTAACACAGTAATCCCAACTCACAGTATATTGGGGCCGTTAATCTGAGTTCAGAAGCTTATTGATCCGGTATTTTTGGTCCTACTATTCCAGATAAGGGCTTTTATCTCGAGTAACAGTGACTTTGATACTCCTCCGGTACAGACGGTCACCCATGAGTGAGAGTTCGGCCACCGAGACCGTCGTCGTCAGGACGTACGTCCCAGCGTATCAAAAATCGCGCTGGGAGTCCCACGCAGACGACCTCGAGATGAGCCAGTCCGAGTATATCAGAACCATGGTACAAGCGGGGCGAAAGGGGTTCGAATCCGACGACGAGGAACCCCGTTCTCCGGACGCTACCCCTGGGGGTAGCGACCTCGAAACACAGGTCCTCGACTTGCTTTCTTCCGGCACGTACAATTGGGAAGAATTATTGGCCACCGTAAGCGACGATATCGAAGGCCAACTCGAGGATGCCCTCGATACGCTGCAAGCTCAGGATCAGGTTCGGTACAGCGGTCGCCACGGTGGGTACGTCCGGACGGGTGAGACGGATGGCAACTGAGGCCGGTGCCAGCGAGGTCGCTCCCGAGGACCCCATTGGGTACTTCCTCGAGGAACAGGAGTTCCACGGCAAGAGTGAACGGACCCTCGAAGCCTACGAGCGAGTGCTCAGACGGTTCGAGACCTTCGTCGAGACCGAACACGACGTGAGCCCCGCGAGGGCCGGTCGCCGTGAGTGTATGGCCTGGGTACACTCACTCCGGGGCACCCTCGAGACCAGCACGATCGCCACCTACGCCTCCTACGTCCACCGGTTTTACGAGTACATGACCCGTGTGGAGGCGTTCGACGGCAATCCGATGTCCCTCGTGATGGAGGAGATGGGCGAATCGATCGAGACGAACCCCACGCGCCGGGAGATCACGGTCCCGGAGATGCGATCCTTTGTCGGTTCGATCGCGCATCCACTCGAGCGAGCGGTGATCGTCACCCTGTTGAAAACCGGCATGCGGGTGGGTGAACTCTGCAATCTCGATCTACAGGATTGTCACTTCGATACGGGGCGTGTCGACCTCGAGTGGACGCCACGAATCCAACTCGAGCACCGACCACGATCGCTATACGTGGCCGACGAACCGGCCGTCGGGACGGTCGTCAACGGAGAGGAGCGAACGGCCTCGAACAAGCGAAAACGCCCGACGGTGGTCCCCGTCGACGGGGAGTTACAGGCGGCCCTCGAGCCGTGGCTCGCCATCCGCCCGGACCCGGTGTCACCTGCCGATCCGCTATTCCTCGACACGGGCGACAGCTGGGGGGAGCGCCTCGAGCCCTCGGACGTACGCTATATCGTCGAGCGCCATGCCCGGCGGGAGGGCTGGTATCGAACTGGCGGTGGCGCGAGTGAGAACGTGACGCCCCATTACTTCCGGCACTTTTTCACGACCCATCTTCGTGATCGGACGGGCGACCGGGGTGTGGTAAAGTACCTGCGAGGGGACGTTGCGAACGACGTCATCGACACCTATACCCACGACTGGGGCGATCAGGTGCGGTCGGTCTACGAGTCGAACGTGTACTCGATCGTGCCGTAGGAATCTTTCAGCATTGCCCTCCCGAAAACCATTGCGAACTATGTCCGATCGCCACCGTATAAATTCTATAGTGCTATATTGAATTCTTTCACGATCCACAGGTGATTCTGCTCTGCGCGGGTAGATGTGTACGTGGTATTGAGAACCTCGATTGCTCCTGTAACCTCCATTTCCACGGTGTTGACGTGGTAGCGGGCACCCGAGCCACGAATGGTGTAACGTGAGCGCATCAGTGTGAGGGCGGTGATTGACGTGGGAGTATCACGGCACGGATAAAGCGGTCCGGGGTATCAGACTCTCGACCTGCGTATGCTGGCCAGTGGGTCACCAGGTCGTGGAGGTGATGATAGTTGGAGGCCCGAACCACCCGCGAGCGTATTCATCGAGTCGGATCACCTGTGTGAAAGGACCATTTCATGTACTATAGTAGCCACTGAGTGACATTGCACACACCCTCACGATACCATGGCGCAAAACCGGTGACAAACCGGTTCTGAGGCGTCTCGGAGGGTATAATTCGGTTCAGTTGTTACTCTAGAGGGACTTAGCGATCGAGTTTTCCCGCGAGTACCTTTGAAGCGGTGAGAATTGGATCCCAAACAGGACTAAACGGGGGTGCGTACGCCAGATCGAGGTTCTGGAGTTCGGAGACGGTTACCCCGGTCGTCACGGCGGTCGCAACCGTATCGATGCGCTTTGTGCCCTCGCGGCCAACAACACTCCCACCCAATACGCGTTCGGTCTCTCGGTCGGCAACCAGTGTGACAGTGAGATCCGTTGCACCGGGATAGTAATGGGGCCGCGTCGGTGTTTCGATAGTCACATCGATCGGGTCGAAACCTGCCTCGCGGGCACGATCCAAATCGATTATGCCAGTTCGTGCCGCACCCATTTCGAACGCCTTGACGATCGCCGTGCCAGCCGTACCGCCGGTTGGGGTCGGGTCACCGGCGACGGTGCTTCCGATGGCCCGACCGGCGCGGTTTGCGGTCAACGCCAGGGGGACGTGATCTGGTTCGCCGGTCACGACGTTCGTGTCTTCGGCGCAGTCCCCAGCAGCGTAGATGTCCGTGACGTTCGTTTGGCCGTACTCGTCGGTCGCAATCGCACCCGTCGGCCCAAGTTCGATCCCGGCTTCCACGGCAAGTTCGACGGTGGGCTCGACGCCAACACCGACGATGACGAGATCCGCTGGCACCGCGGGCCCGTCCCCGAGTTCGACCGATTCGACCGCGTCCCCGCCAGCGAATCCCTCGACGGCAGTCTCGAGGTGGAGTTCGACACCCGCTTCGCTGAGGTGGTCCTCGATGATGCGGGCCGTCGCGTTGCCGAACGGTTGGAGGACGTGTGGGAGCATTTCGAAGATCGAGACGTGAATGTCGCGGTTGATGAGCGCTTCGGCCATCTCGATACCGACGTAGCCTCCCCCGACGATCGCCGCTGTTTCGGGGTCTCGACTCGAGATGTACGCCTCGATCGCTTTCGCTTCGTGCATCCCCCTGAGCGTAAACACGCCCTCGAGGTCGATCCCATCGAACGGCGGTTCGATCGCACGAGCGCCAGTCGCGAGCAGAAGATCGCCGTATGGCTGGTCGAACCGTTCGTCGTTCGTCTCGACGGTGACGGTCTCGGTCCCGGGATCGATCGCGACGACCTCGTGGCCCGTTCGGAGGTCGACGTCGCGGTCCTCGCGGAACGCCTCGGGAGTCACGGCGACGAGGTCCTCGAGGTTCTCGACGGTCCCCTTCACGTAGTAGGGCATCCCACAGGCCGCATACGAGACCCATTTCCCCTTCTCGAAAACGATCACGTCCCGGTCCGGGTCCTCGCGCTTTGCCTTACTCGCGGCGCTCATTCCGGCTGCGTCTCCGCCAACGATGACGAACGGTGCTGCCATGAAAGTCAGTAGGCTCGCGACCGCATAAAGTATTACGCAAAATTCCCAATACTAGAGTATCGATTAGGGGCTATCCAGTGACACCGCAAACCGGGTGTCTGGAACACGCATTGGATCGAGACACGCTGACGATGAGATGGGTTTTATTCGACGTGTGCGTCGATTGTGGTGCCCTCCGAGTCGGGTTCGAGAGTCCGATTCGTGCCATACAACATATGCGCTATCGTGAGTTCAGGGGCCCCATCCTCTGACAGCTACCAGAGTAGTATTGTGCTCTGTGCACAAGTATTATGCCAGTCCGCAGCGTACGTTCGAGTATGACTGTTCGGCCGTCGATGACCGATCAGCTAGAACGAGACATGACGTGTGAGGGACTGCTCGAGTGCTTACACGGGCTCAACCGCCTCGACAAGGACTGTTATCACGTGGTGGTCGAGAGTGAGGTCCCACTGACGACCGACGAAATCGCTGAGCGGGTCGACCGTGAACGCTCCACCGCCTATCGTTCGATTCAGCGGCTCCTATCGCGTGGCCTGCTCGAGAAGCAACAGGTCAACTACGACCAGGGTGGGTATTACCACGTTTATTCCTCGACGGATCCTGCACGGATTAGCACCGACATGCGACACCGACTCAACGACTGGTATGCGAAGATGGGACAACTCATCCAGGAGTTCGAGGACGAATACGGCTCGTCGACGGACCCCGAATCGACGAACGGGTCCGACTGAACCATGTCCAGACCCGGATTTTCGCCCGAAATACCTCGGGAACGGCTGGTCGAGACGGCACTCGACCTCGTCGCCTTCGATACGTCGAATCCGCCCGGCGACACCCGCAAAATCGTCGACTGGATCGAATCGGCACTCACCGACCTCGGCCTCGATACCCAACGGGTGGCGACTGATCCGACGAAACCGAACCTGCTTGCGACGCTTCCCGGCGAGGGAACGACGACGCTGCTTTACAGCGGACACCTCGATACGGTTCCATACGATCAGGACGGCTGGTCGTACGACCCGCTCGGCGAGCGCGTCGGTGAACGGCTCTATGGCAGAGGGACGACTGATATGAAAGGCGGCGTTGCCGCAATGATCGAACTCGCCCGGGCGTACACCGTTGCCGATCGACGCCCGCCGGTGACACTCGAGTTTGCGTTCGTCAGCGACGAGGAAGTTGCCGGCGAGGCTGGACTACAGGCGGTACTCGACGCAGGTCGGCTCGTGGCCGACGCCTGCGTGGTCGGCGAACCGACGGGCACCCTCGATACGCCGTCGATCACTGTCGCGGACAAGGGCAGTCTCTGGCTCACACTTGAGGCGACCGGTGACGCGGCCCACGGCTCGCGGCCAATGCGCGGCACCAACGCGATCGATGTGCTCTGGGAGGCCCTCGAAACGATTCGGGATCGACTCCGAGACTATCCCCTCACAGTCCCCGACGCGGTCGATCCGATTCTCGAGGAGTCGGTCGACTACTACAGCACGTCGATGAACGAAGCGGTGGCTCGACGGCTGTTCGACAGACCGACGGTCAACCTCGGCACGATCGACGGTGGGGAGACGATAAACAGCGTCCCACGGTTTGCTCGCGCGGAACTCGACGTTCGACTTCCTCCAGGAGTCGAAACGAACGCTGTGCTCGGGGACGTCAGGAAGTGGCTCCAGGGGCACGCAGCGACCTCCATCGCCGACGTCAGCTGGAGCATTGGAACGTACGAACGGCCCAAATCGCCGCTCGTGGACGCGACGACAGCCGCAGCAACCACGGTCCTCGACGGCCAGATTCACCGACGCAGCGCGACTGGGGGTGGCGATGCGAAGCGGCTGCGCAACGCTTGCATACCTACGGTGGAGTTCGCAATCGGGTCCGATACGGTTCACGCCTGTGACGAGTACACGACAGTCGAGGCCCTCGAGGCGACGGCAGCGGTGTACGCACGTCTCCCGAATGCGCTCACGGATCGTCACGTCGACGAGCCACGACCCCAAATCGAGTAGCCATCGAAAGTCGCTGCATACCTGATCGCCAGACGTATCACCATCAATGGGTGACCCTTCCAGTTCACACTGTAGGTCGAGAGCGTCGCTACCGAAGTGAGTACGCGAACGCGCAATCGAACGCCACTCGTTGCCTATAGTAACAAGTGAACCGAGTCACACACCCTTCGAGTCGCCTCAGAACCGATTTGTCACCGGTTTTGCGCCATGGTATCGTGAGGGTGTATGCAATGACGTCCAGTGGCTACGACAGTTCCAGTGTTCGGCAACTGCTCAGTTGACCGTTACTCGCGGGAGAAATGTGTGTAACACTCAATCCTTGAGCCCCTGATCGATCAAGGGACTCCCCTCACTGTTCGAACGTCAGTGAAGCGAGAGCGTGGTTCGATAGCAGCGCTGGTGTTGAGACTGGATATTCGAATTGCCACGGGTTGTATTTGCTATCGTCGCCACCAATACGGACCTGTTCGGCAGGGTGTCTTGTATGTTGATCCCAACACTGATAGGCTATCGTCCCCTTCGATTCGACATGCAGTCGTTTTCGACGAGGTCGGTTCGATGCTAACGCCGAGAGAACTCCGGGCCACTATCCCGACATTACAGGCGGCGACGTATCTGAACTACGGTGCCCACGGACCGAGTCCAACCCGCGTGGTCGAGGCCGCTACGGACGCAGTCCACCGCCACGAGTACGACGTTCCTGCGACTGGCGACCCGTACGAAACGGCGTTCGGTGAGTTTGACGAAACGCGAAAGCAGGTCGCCTCGTTCATCGGTGCACGACCGGACGAGGTCGCCCTTACAGAGAGTACCTCCGCCGGAATCAACGCCATCGCCGGTGCAATCGACTGGCAACCAGGCGATGTCGTCGTTCGTACCGACCTCGAGCATCCGGCTGGGATCCTCCCGTGGCAGCGCCTCGGCCAGGAGGGGGTCACGGTTCGGACAATTGAAACGAGCGATGGGCGACTCGATCGCGAGGCCTACGCCGAGGCAGTCGCCGACGCGAGACTCGTCTCTTTCAGCGCCGTTACGTGGACCCACGGGACGAAACTGCCGGTGGCTGAACTCGTCGACATCGCACACGATGCCGGGGCACTCACACTCATCGATGCCGTTCAGGTTCCGGGGCAACTACCGATGGACGTCACCGGGTGGGGTGCGGATATTGTCGCCGCAGCGGGACACAAGTGGTTGCTCGGTCTCTGGGGGAGTGGGTTCCTGTACGTCGATGACGACGTTGCTGAGCGACTCGAACCACGGGCTGTCAGCTACCGAAGCGTCGACACGCCCACTGCCGCCGAACCAGCGTTTGCCACGGGAGCTCGTCGCTTCGAGGTCGGGTCCGCCAACCCTGCCCCGCACGTAGCGCTGCGGGAAGCCATTCGGACGATCGAAGCCGTCGGTCTCGACGCTATCGAGCACCGAATCCAGGATCTAGCCAGTCGACTGGCATCGAAGGTTCCCGACGACCGCCTGCTGAGTCCCGCGGCTCCCGAGTCGGGTCTCGTAACGATAGACGTGGATACCCCAGAGGAAACCGTCGACCGGCTCAGTGACGAAGGGATTGTCGTCCGAGCACTGCCGTCTCCGGACGCAATTCGGGTCTCAGTGCACGCCGTCAACACGGCTGCGGAAATAGACGGGCTGGTCGACGAACTTGTCGATGAGTGGTAACGGCCCGACTGGCCGATCGACCCACAACGACACTTTCTGACGCTCCGTTTCAAACGGCTCGCTCCCCCGTTGAGCGTGGTGTTCATTGGACCTACGGAATATTCGTACAGCCCTGGTACCAACGCGGATCCCAGGCCGATTCCTCAAACGGGTGGTCCATGCGAGATTCACCGAAGACCAAGAAATCAACTCCTACAAGGGCGAAGTTTCATACCTAACACAATACTACCTCGGCGAGAGATCGTGGTATCTGCCGAGTGCGGGGATCGACTCGACGAGTTTGGGATCGGACATTCGGTTCCCACTTCGAATTTATTGTACCTCGAGGAGTATCCTTCCGATGGGTATCCGGTCGGCAGATCATCAACCGTCGAGCCGCGCGGTCCAATCAAGGGACCATGTATTGTACAATACACACAAAACCCTTAAACCGCTTGGGAGCCTACACAGGCGTGATGGCAACTGACGCATACCCCGAACCCAGCGATGACCAGACCGAGAAACCGCTTCACGTCGAGAGTGAGGACCACCTCGACGCAATCGTCGACGAGCACGACGTCGTGCTGGTGGACTTCTACGCCGATTGGTGTGGTCCCTGTAAGATGCTCGAGCCCGTCCTCGAGGAGCTGGCGCGTGAGACCGAGGGCGTGATCGCGAAGGTCGATGTCGACGGACTAACGCAGCTCGCTGGTGCCTACGGCGTCCGCGGGGTGCCGACACTCGTGCTCTTTGCGGACGGCGAGCAGGTGGAACAACACACCGGCGCACTGCCAGGGGATCGACTCCGCGACCTGATCGAAGGATACATCGAATGAACGGGGACTCGAACGCACCCGTTCGGGACGTCGTGATCGTCGGCACCGGCGTCGCCGGCCTCTCGGCTGCAGTCTACGCCGCCCGGGCCGATCTCGAGCCGCTCGTGCTCGAAGGCCCGGAACCGGGTGGCCAGTTGACGCTGACGACCGACGTCGAGAACTTCCTCGGCTTTCCCGAGGGTGTCGGTGGCATGGAGTTGATCCAGCGCGGGAAAGAACAGGCCTCGCGGTTCGGTGCCGAGTTCGTCCACGGCACCGTCGCAGACGCGACGCTCGACGATCGACCGTTCGAACTCCACCTCTCGAACGGGGAAACACGCCGAACGCGTGCACTGATCGTTGCAACTGGGGCCAGTGCCCGCTGGGTCGGTGCCGAAGGCGAGGCCGACTTGATGGGATATGGTGTCTCGACCTGTGCAACCTGTGACGGCGCGTTCCATCGCGGCGACGACGTCCTCGTCATCGGCGGCGGCGACTCCGCAATGGAGGAGGCACTGTTCCTCACGAAGTTCGCCGACAGCGTCACTGTCGTTCACCGTCGGGATGAACTTCGCGCCTCCGAGGTGATGGCTAAACGCGCTCGTGGCCACGACGGGGTCTCGTTTCGCTGGAACAGCGAACTCCTCGAAATCCATGGCTCGAAGGATGAGGGCGTCACCGGTGTCACCCTGATCAGCCATCCCGACGGCTACCCAAGGCAGAAACTCGAGGCGAG
Organism: Natrialbaceae archaeon Tc-Br11_E2g14; assembly: GCA_001564275.1. GTDB lineage: Archaea > Halobacteriota > Halobacteria > Halobacteriales > Natrialbaceae > Natronosalvus. Next base: position 35,904 of record LKND01000004.1, read on the forward strand.
TCCGACAGGCGATGGCCCGGCTGATCGGGCGGCGAAGACACGCGAGACTGGAGGGATCGAACGCGAGTTCCTCGATGTCGGTGGGATCTTTTACGGCGTCGGCCACGTCCCGAATACGGACTTTCTCGAGGGGACAGCGGTCGAACTGGCCGACACTGGGCATATCGAAACCCAAGCGGGAATGACGACGGAGACGACCCTCGACGGTGTCTTCGCGGCGGGTGACGTGATGGACCCTGACTACCGACAGGCGATCACCTCGGCCGGTACTGGGAGCATGGCTGCCCTCGATGCCGAGGACTGGCTCGAACAGCCTGCGGCCAGCGGGTCGATAGCGGCTTCCGAAGCGATAGCCGACGACTGATGCTGAACGATCACACTGAACTCCTCCCCGCGTCGAAGTGAGAGGGGTCCACTGCAGGAGATCGTGGCCAACCCCGTGACCGATTCGCGCGGTGTGAACGCACCGGTTCCTCCCTCAAACAGCCGCGTCGAGGGCCCGAGACCACCAGCCTTACTCCTCTCGCGCCGTCACAGACGCGACTCGGCGATACGTGCTGTCGATAATTCACAGCTCCTTTGCATCCGTGGTCGCCACCGTTCGCTGCCATGGCAGACGTCACGATTGGGTGCCCTCGAGAACACGGGCGAATTGTTCGGTGCGGTTCACGTCAACCGCTCGAATCGGTCGGCAACCACGCCGGCGAGGGCGTCCATTGCCCGATCGGCTCGTTCGACCTCCTCCGTGAGACTCAGGCCACCGTGGGGCAACCGGGGGTGATGCTGGTGGACGACGTCGACGCCAGCGCTCTCGAGCGCTCGAGCGTAGGCGATTCCCTCATCACGGAGCGGATCGTGACCACAGGTGACGACCACGGCCGGGGGGAGTCCGCCGAGGCTCGGCCCCCGAAGGGGGCACACGTAGGGATTCTCGCGATCGATCGGATGTCGGACGTACTGGCTCCAGAACCACTCCATGTCCGCCCGGGTCAACAATGGCCCCTCGCCGTGGTCGCGATAGGAATCGCGCTCGAAATCGTCGTCGACGATCGGGTAACAGAGGAGTTGCTGACCGACCCCACCGGAGCCGTGGTCGCGGTCCCACCGGGCGAGCGCAGTCGCCAGGTTCCCTCCTGCACTCGTACCCGCGACGGCCAGTCGAGTCGGGTCACCGCCGATCGAGTCGCCGTACTCCTGGGCCCACTCGAGGACGGCAACGGCGTCGATCAGTCCCGCCGGGAACGGCTGTTCAGGCGCGAGACGGTAATCGACGGAGAGGACGAGACAGCCGATCCGATGGGCGAGTTCTCGACAGATGTCGTCCGCGGAATCCAGTGTCCCGAGGGTCCACCCCCCGCCGTGACAGAAGACCACGATCGGAAGGTCAGCCGACTCTCGGCCGCGATAGATGCGTATCGGCACCTCGGCCTCCGGTCCCCGAACGGCGGTATCGATCACGTCCGGAATGAGCGTCGTGGGCTCGCCACCGAAGACGTCGTCCTCGAGTGTTCGAGCCGACTCGACCGCGAGACTGTGCCATGGTGGCAGCGTTCGAAACTGTGGGGCCTCGAGCAACGTCTCGATTGCAGCGTCGAGTGGCTCGACGGCCGGATCGCTGGGTGACATGTGCGTACACCCCCCTTGCCGAGGCACAAAGATGAATGTGAAGGCCAGCCAAGTGTGCGGTATGAGCGAGGAGTCAGGCGAAGAGGGGCGACGGGACGTGGACTCGAGAGACAAGCCACGAAGCGACGGTGGTCGGGGGTTGGCAGCCGCCCGTGAACGTGATCGCACCGATCCGCTGGCAAAGGTGGCTACGCGGTTCGACGTGCCCGATGACTGCTATCTCGACGGCAACTCGCTCGGACCAGCCAGCGACGAGGCCGTCGCCGCCCTCGAGCACGTGATCGAGGAGTGGCGCACACTCGGCATTCGCGGCTGGACCGAGGGCGAGCCACCCTGGTTCTGGTACGGCGAGCGGTTGGGCGACAGGGTGGCCCCGTTCGTCGGTGCCGACCCCGACGAGGTCGCTGTCAGCAACTCCACGACGGTCAACATCCACACGCTCGTTGGCACGTTCCTCGACCTGGCCGATGGGAGCAAAGTGATCGTCAACGACCTCGACTTTCCAACCGACCACTACGCCATCCGCGCCCAGTTGCGAGCCCGCGGACGTGACCCCGACGAGCAGCTCGTCCTGGTCGAAAGCGAGGACGGGCGAACCATCGACGAAGCGCGCGTGCTACAGGCGATCGACGATGAGACGGCCATCGTCTTTTTCCCCTCGGTCCTCTACCGGAGTGGTCAGCTGTTCGACCTCGAGGCTCTGACACGGGCGGCCCACGACCACGGTGCGTTCGCGGGCTTCGATCTGGCCCACTCCGTCGGCGTCGTCCCGCACGATCTCTCGACGATCGGCGTCGACTTCGCCGTCTGGTGTCACTACAAGTACTGCAACGCCGGCCCCGGCGCGATCGCCGGCCTCTACGTCAACGAGGCCCACGTTGGCGCGATGCCAGGGCTCCCTGGTTGGTGGGGCCACGAAAAGGAGACCATGTTCGACCTGCGTCTCGAGTACACCCCCGCCGACTCGGCGGGGGCCTGGCAGATCGGGACGGTGCCGATCTTTGCAGCCGCTCCGCTGGATGGCGCGCTCTCGATCATCGAGGACGCAGGCATCGATCGAATCCGTTCGAAGTCGATCGAGTTGACCGAGTACCTCATCGACCTGACCGACGAACGACTCACCGACCACGGCGTCGCGGTCGGAACGCCGCGGGTAGCCGAGCGTCGCGGCGGCCACGTCGCACTCGAGCACGAGCGCGCCTATGATCTCGGGGCGGCGCTCCGCGATCGAGGCTACGTCGTGGACGTTCGGCCGCCTGATGTCGTCCGCGTCTGCCCCGCACCGCTGTACCAGGGATTCGAGGACGTGTGGCGATTCGTCGACACCGTCGAGACGCTCCTCGAGGGCGACAAGCTGCCATCGGTCGACCCCGATTCGGTCACCTGAGCGGCGAGTATAAGACTGCAAAGGTCAACTATCAACGGGACGCTCGAGGCAACCGCGGTAGGGTCCATAGCGTGCCCTCGGCCCGTCAAGACCCCTGGAGAGCGGATAGAAAACGGAGGTGACGTCGGTTTCTTCCAGGGCAGGGGAGAGAAGACGGTCGCTTCTCAGTGTGTCGCCCGTCGAAGCGAACCGACCTCGAAGAGGTCTTCCTGGAGACCCTCGCCGTCGCATTCCGCTTCCGGACAGGCATAGTGCCATCCGTCCTCCGTCGCATCTACCTCGCGAAATCGGCTCCCACAGACCTGACAGTAGAGTTGTCCTTTTTCACACGAGTCCCGGTGGATCTCGAGGGCGAGTGGCGTCTGGAACGACTGGTTGCAGTCCCGGCAGGTGTGCATAATAGTGACCTCGACGCCATTCGTGAAAACTGCTTGGGTTCGTTTTTTTCGCCCATATCACCGCCGATTGGGGCTCTCTTGCCCGATCCGTGGGGGACAGTGACGCACAAAAAACTGTCTCGTGGGCGGGAGTGTCTGCTCGGTTGAAAATTCGAGTTCGACTGCGATCAACAATGGGCCGGAGGGTGGCCCGGAAACACCTTCGCTACTCGTCGCCGAGGATCCCGCGTTCGGTCATCTTTCGGGGATCGAGCACCTCGTCGGCCTCGCCTTCGGTGAGGTACCCCCGCTCGAGGACGACCTCACGCACCGTCTTGTCTTCCTTGAGCGCCGTCTTCGCTACCTCGCTCGCCTTGTCGTAGCCCAGGTGCACGTTGAGCGAGGTCGCCATGGCCATCGATTGGTCGACCGCCTCGGCACAGTGGTCCTCGTTCGCTTCGAGGGGCCGGACGAACCGCTCGGCAAAGACGGTGCTGGCGTTGGCGATGAGTTCGGCCGACTGCAGGAAGTTGTACGCCAGCACTGGCTTGTAGAGGTTGAGGTCGATCTGTCCCTCGGCCGCCCCGGCAGCGACCGCAGCGTCGTTGCCGACGACCTGCTTGTGGACCTGGTTGACTGCCTCCGCGATGACGGGGTTGATTTTGCCGGGCATGATCGAGGACCCGGGCTGGTTTTCGGGCTGTTCGATCTCACCCAGCCCGTTCCGGGGCCCGGATGCCAGGAGTCGAAGGTCGTTGGCGATTTTGTTCAACGATCCGGCCACGGTGCGGAGCGCGCCGTGGGCCTCCGCCATCGCGTCGTGGGCCGCCTGGGCCTCGAAGTGGTTGTCCGCCTCCCGAAACCCGACGTTGGTCGCGTCGGCGATGTACTCGGCAGCGAGTTCGGGAAACTCGGCGTGGGTGTTCAGCCCCGTTCCCGTCGCCGTGCCACCCAGTGCCAGTTCGCTCAGGTGATCGCGCACGAGGTCGACCCGGGCGAGCCCCTTCTGGATCTGTGTCCGGTAGCCCCCGAACTCCTGGCCCAGCGTAACCGGCGTCGCGTCCTGGAGGTGCGTCCGTCCCGTTTTGACTACGTCGTCGAACTCGGCCTCCTTGGACTCGAGTGCCCCACGCAGGGTCTCGAGGGCCGGGATGACGTCCTTCTCGACGGCCTCAAGGGCGGCGACGTGCATCGCCGTGGGGATGACGTCGTTGCTCGACTGGCCGAAGTTCACGTGATCGTTGGGGTGGACGATCCGATCACCGATCTCTGCGCCCATGATCTCGGCGGCACGGTTGGCGATGACCTCGTTCGCGTTCATGTTCGATGAGGTGCCAGACCCGGTCTGGAAGACGTCGACGGGGAACTGGTCATCGTGATCGCCGGCAATGACCTCGTCTGCAGCGGCTACAATTGCTTCTGTCACATCGTCCGGGAGGAACCCGAGGTCGTTGTTCGCCCGGGCGGCAGCCTTCTTGACCACACCGAGCGCACGGATGAACCGTCGTCCGAATGAGATTCCCGAGATTGGGAAGTTTTCGATGGCCCGCTGGGTCTGGGCACCCCAGTAGGCGTCGGCCGGTACCTGCATTTCACCGAGGCTGTCGGATTCAGACCGGAACTCGTCCATACACAGCGTCGACCGCGAGTCAGGTAAAATCCACCGAAAACGATGGCCCGGACTCGTCGTCTCGTCGTCGCTCAGCCAGCGCGTCCTGGAGTCGTCGGCGGCTAACGCGGGCGACCTGACGACCGTCTTCAAGGTTCAGGTCGTAAACGGTGGGCGTCGTCCAGAGGAAGGTCTGGGAACTGGCGGTGTCGACGACCACGGACGTGAGGCCGAGTCGCCGCTGGAAGATCGACCGGCGGTTGGAGATGGTCTGGATTCGGTAGTAGGGAATAATCGTCGTCCGGCGTTTCCAGAACCCCCGTCGGATCACCAGGTGATCCCGACCAACGTAATAGCCCAGGTTCACGTACCGAAGGTGCGCTGCCGGCGGGACAGCGAGATACGCGAGGGCAGCCAGATACCAGTACTGCACGCCGACGAGCGTCGAGAATACGTAGGCAGCCACGAGCAAGCCGGTGGCCACGATCGAGTAGCGAGCGAGGTATCGTCGGCGAGCCAGCGACGGCGGGGAGTCGAATTTCGGCGTTTCGACACCCGTGAGGTTCTCGGCGAATCGGTGCACGCGACGGTCCTCGGCGAGGGGCACGGCTGAGGTACTGCCGCTTCCGGAATCGGGGCCGTAACCGGCCGTTTCAACCCACATGCCGGCGTAGCCAATCGCTCGCTGGACGGGATTGTCGGTGATCGTCACCGACTGGACTTTCTCCGAGGGAATCGACCCGCTGTATCGCTGGAGCAAGCCTCGCTCGTAGACGAAGTCCTCAGCCGCCCGGCCCAGGCGGAAATCGTAGTACGTTGCGAACGTGTAGGTGACGCTGACGAGGTAGGTGACGATCACCGCATTGACGGCCGAGACGATACCCAACACGAGATAACTCGTCGAAGTCCCCGTCGTGAGATCCTCGGGTCCACCGAAGGGCTCCGCGGTCGCCAGCAGGATCGCGATGGCCTGGTCGGTGAAGAAAAACACGAGCGCGAGCAGTCCGGCGAAGGCGGCCGCCCGAATCGTGGTCAGCGAGTAGAGGAGGAGTTCCTTCGCCTGCAGATCAAAGAGCAGGCTCGGGCTATCCTCCTCGAATGGGTCGGGTTCCAGCTCCGTTTCCGTCCCCAGCCCGGTTTCGGCGTCCTCGAGCGTGGATTCCCCCTCGAGGGGCTGTTGTGGCCCCACCATTGATTCGTCCGCTCGCTCCGGCTGATCGTCAGTTTCGGCCCGCTCCGGGTCGAATTCCCGGCGCGATGGATCCCGTTCACCATCGACTGGCTCGGTCTCCGTCGACGCCGCAACTGCGTCCGCGTCAGGCGTTGGCGATCGGGTGGTCCCCTGGTCGGTCGCCTCGGACCTCGCCCGGGAACTCGAGGGCGGGGTGCCCGCCTGCCGTCGCGTCTTGACGGCACGGGTGCGCCGTCTGATCTCCTGCTGGAGGCGTCGTGCCTCGGGTTCGCTCACGAAGTTGAGCTGGGCCTCGGTGGCGCCGCCCCCCGCGGTCTCGATGGAGACTGTCGCGAGGTCGAACAGCCGGTGGAAGACGCTCTGTCGAACGTCCACGTTTTGGATACGCCGGTAGGGAATCTCACGGGCGCGTCTGGAAAACACTCCGGAGCCCACGTCGACCGTGTCGTCGGTGAGGGCATAGCCGAACCGATAGTAGTAGGCGATTCCGTAGGCCACACCGAGTACCAGACCGACGGGCGCGAGGGTAACACTCCAGGTGATATCGATCAGGTCGAAGACGCCACTGAGAATCCCGACGAAGAAAAACGGGAGCGAGAGCCCAATCACTCCCGTTCGAAGGGAGATGACCATCGCGCTCAACGGATGGAGGCGATTCGACTGGCTGGGGTCACTCGCGGGCGATGAGGTCCTCGAGGGTCCGCTCATACCGCGTCGTCCGCCTCGCTCTCGACGGCCAGTTCACGGAGCGTATCCTGCAGGGCACGCGCCCGGTCGGGCGTCAATCCCGGCACACGAACGTCGGCGTTTCGGGAGCCCGCCGTGTAGACGACCACGCTCGAGAGCCCCAGTGCACGCTCGAGCGGCCCGAATTGAGTGTCCACGTGCTGGACCCGAACGAACGGGACGGCCGTTTCGACGAAGGTGATGACGCCACGCTCGAGATACAGGGCATCCTCCTCCAGCTCGAAGTGCCAGCGGCCGTAGAGGAGGATGGCGTAGGCCACGCCGGCGAGCAGGGCAAACGCGACGATACCGACGATTGCGGGCGTGGGGATCGTGACGAGCCACTGATCGACTGCCGCGATCACCACCCCGATGACGGCCGCCGTCAGGATCCACTGGGCGATCCAGACGAGGCGAATTCGCGGATGCAACGACTCCATGCCTTTCAATCAGCAGGTCGAAAGGATAAAACTGCGGGTTATCGACACACGAAACCGCCGTGCGTACGGCGATCGTGGGTGGCCCGCCCTCGCTGGCCGGTCACGCTCCCTGGTGATCGTCGTACGCCTCAGGAGTGTACGTCGACAACTCCAGTGCGTGGATATCCGTCGTCATATGCTCGCCGAGGGCGTCGTACACCAGCTGGTGTTGCTGGACCAGCGGGAGTCCCTCGAAGGCGGGCGAGATGACCGTCGCGGTGAGGTGGTCGTCGTCGTGTTCGCCGCGGGCCCGGGCGACGGTTGCGGTCGCGTCCTCGAGTGCCGATTCGATGAGTGCCTCGACTTCGTCGGTGTCCATACCGACTCGTTGTAGGAGAACTGGCAAAACGTCGCCGGTTCGTCACGCAACTGTTCGTGCGGAACCCGTCGACCCCCTCGGTGACGTAGCTCGGGCTCAGCGGCGGACCGGCACGCCCCGATCCGCGAGGTACGCCTTGGTCTCCTCGATCGAGTACTCTCCGAAGTGAAAGATTGAGGCTGCGAGCCCGGCGTCTGCGTCTGCCTCGGTGAACACCTCGTACATGTCTTCGGGGCCCCCACAGCCCGAGGAGGCGATCACCGGCGTGTCCACAGCGTCGGTGATCGCCCGCATGAGTGGTATATCGTAGCCGTCTTTGGTCCCGTCGGCGTCGATGGAGTTGACGAACAACTCCCCCGCTCCGCGGGATTCGGCCTCGCTCGCCCAGGTGACCGCGTCGATGCCCGTGCCCTCGCGACCACCCTTCTTCGTGCACTCGAACCAGCACGGCTCGCCGTCGATCTCGACGATGTGGTCACCATCCTCGTCGTACCGCCGGCGAGCGTCCACGCTGATGACGATGCACTGACTCCCGAAGGCGCGTGCCCCCTCGTTGATGAGCTCGGGGCGCTCGAGGGCTCCGGTCGTGATCGATACCTTGTCGGCCCCCGCGCGAAGCGTCTCGCGGATATCCTCGACGGTGCGGATGCCGCCGCCGACGGTGAGCGGAATAAAGACCTCGTCGGCGACCTGTTCGACGACCGAGAGCATCGTTTCTCGTCCGTCCGCCGAGGCGGTGATGTCGAGGAAGACGAACTCGTCGGCCCCCGATTCGTTGTACGCCTTGGCCATCGCCACCGGATCGCCCGTGTACTCCAGGTCTTCGAAGTTGACGCCAGTGTAGACGGCGGGGGTTCCGTCCTCGTCGACGTCGACGTCGATACACGGTATAATGCGCTTGGTGAGCATCTGTACAGCAGTTGGGGGCACCGTCGCTTGACCGTTTCGACAGCGACGCCCACAGGAGCGCCCAATGCGGGACAATCCTCGAGCGGCGAGCGCCTCGCAGCTTCTTCTAACCAAAACTACAGGTGCTCGCGAGCCGAGAATCGGGACATGTCACGGACGAGTGGATCCCGAATCGTCGAGGAGACGACGCTCGAGCGCGAACGCCTCGAACAACTCGCCGCTCGCATCGAGGCTGGCGACGAGAGACCGTCGCTCGAGGTTCGGACCCCGTTCACCGACGAACCGGTCGGGTCGATCCCGGCCTGTACGCCCGACGACGTCGCGGGCGTGGTCGACCGTGCTCGGTCGGCCCAGGCCGACTGGGGACGGGCGACGGTCGACCAGCGGGCGGCGATCCTCGAGCGAGTTGGCGACCTCGTATTGAATCGCCGTGGGGAGTTGCTCGACGTGGTGCAACTCGAAACGGGGAAATCCCGCCACCACGCTCTCGAGGAGGTACTCGACGTTCCGCTAACATGTTCGTACTACGCGTCGAACGGGGCCGCGATACTCGCGGACGCGGACCGGTCGGGTGCGATGCCCCTGGTCTCGGATGCGACGGTCACCTACGATCCCGTCGGTGTCGTCGGCGTGATCTCTCCCTGGAACTACCCATTGACGCTTGCGATGACCGACGCGATCCCTGCCCTGCTCGCTGGCAACGCCGTCGTCTGTAAACCCGACGAGCGCACGTCGTATATCGCGCTGGCGCTCGCGGACCTCTTCGAGCAGGCCGGGCTCCCGGAAGACCTCTTCCAGATCGTAACCGGAAACGGAGCGACGGTCGGTCCCGCGCTGCTCGACGAAGTCGACCACGTGGCCTTTACCGGCGGCACCGAGACGGGCCGGACGGTCGCCGAGCAGGCCGGTCGGAACCTGATCGACTGCTCGCTCGAACTCGGCGGGAAGAACCCGATGCTCGTCCTCGACGACGCCGACACCGAGACGGCGGCTCGCGGCGCGGCCAAGGGTGCGTTCACCAACGCAGGGCAACTCTGTCTCGCTCCCGAACGGATCTACGTCGACGAACGACGGTACGACGGGTTCGTGGACGCCTTCGTCGGCGCCACGCGGCGTCTCGAGTGCGGCCTCGAGTTCGACTACGGCCCCGATGTCGGCTCGCTGATCGACGGCGATCACCTCGACGTCGTCCGCGGGCACGTCGAGAGCGCAGTCGCGGACGGTGCATCGCTGCTCTCGGGTGGCCGTGCTCGTCCCGATATCGGCCCGTTCTGTTACGAACCGACGATTCTGACCGACGTCGACCCTGACTCGCGGGTCGCCTGCGAGGAGACGTTCGGTCCCGTCGTCTCCGTCTACCCGGTCTCGGGCGTCGAGGAAGCGATCGAGCGGGCGAACGACTCCGAGTACGGATTGAACGCCAGCGTCTGGACGAGCGACCGCGAGCGCGGTCGGGCGGTCGCCCGCAAGATCGACTGTGGCACCGTCTGTGTCAACGACCCATACACCGTCGGCTGGGCGGCGACGGACGCCCCCATGGGCGGCTTTGGCGACTCGGGACTCGGCCGCCGTCACGGTCCCGAGGGACTCCGGCGATACGTCGACACCCGGACGATCGCGACCTCGCGAATCGGCCCGCTCGACGCACCGCCGGGCGTCTCGCCGCACTGGTTCGCACGCTTCATGATCGGACTGACGAAGGTACAACGCCGACTCACCAGGTGGTTGCCGTGAGCGACGGCGCGGTTTTCCTCACGGGCTATCCTGGCTTTCTCGGCTCAGCACTGCTCGAGCGCGTCCTCGCCCGCGGCGACGGGCCGGTCGCCTGTCTGGTCCAGCCCAGGTACCTCGAGACCGCACGCCGGCGAGCGCGGGAGATTACCGCCGGAATCGACGGGGTCACCGACGACGCGGTTCGGCTCTACGAGGGCGACATTACCGAACCCGACCTCGGACTGTGCGAAGGGTCCCTCGAGAGCGTTCGCGAACTCTACCACCTCGCGGCGGTCTACGACCTCGCCGTCGACCGCGAGCTGGCGGAAGCGGTCAACGTCCGGGGCACCAAACACGTCCTCGAGTTTGCCGCGGACCGCGAGGTGGATCGGTTCCACTACGTCAGCACCTGTTACGTCAGCGGTCGGTACGATGGCGTGTTCACCGAGGATCACTTGCAGGAGGGACAGACGTTCAACAACCACTACGAGGAAACCAAGTACCGTGCGGAGGTCGCGGTTCAGGATCGAATAGCGGCCGGCCTGCCCGCGACGATCTACCGACCCGCCATCGTCGTCGGCGACAGCCGGACGGGCGAGACCGACAAGTACGACGGCCCCTACTATCTGCTCCGTCTGTTGTTGACCCAACCAGCGTGGCTCTCGGTGACGTTCACGCTGCCGGGCTCGAGCAACGCCGAAGTGAACGTCGTTCCCAGCGACTACGTCGTCGACGCAATTGCCCACCTCAGCGCCCGCGAGGGGACCTGCGGCGAGGTCTATCAGCTCTGTGATCCCACGCCGTTGCCCGTCGGGCGGTTCGTCGACGTTCTCGCCGAGGCCGTCGGCCATCGCACTGTCACGCTGCCGACGACGAAACCGATCGCCCGAGCGGTATCGAACCGGCTCTCGTCGTCGCTGCCGCTCGAACCCGCAACCCTCGACTACCTCGACCAGCCGACGCGGTACGCCTGTCCGAAGACGCGGCGAGCACTCGAGGGAAGCGGGATCCAGGTCCCACCGTTCGAGTCCTACGTCGATCGGCTCGTCGACTATGTACTCGAGAATCCAGTCGTCCGCGACGGGCCGATGGTCTAGCTGGAGTGTCGAGGGACGCTACGGACGTGAATGTGCAATTACTAATCTGTTGTGAGCCGCCTCGGGATCGAGCCCCGAGGCACTCGGCGTGTCTTTCCTGTAGAGGTCACCAGAGCCGATACTCGGGATAGTGTTGCCCGGGTTCGGGACCCCCTCGAGCAGGCCCCATGGTGGCGATAGCAGCGTTTAAGTCGCCCAGTTCGAAACGTCCGTGTATGGTAGCAGATACGGACGATGGCCACGGCGATGACGCGGCGGTCCCGGAAGGCGACGACCCGGCTGCAACACGGACGACTGCCCCGATGAGTGAGTTCAGCGTTCGCGACGCCGCCTTCGGCTTCGTCGTGATGGTGGTCGGTGTCGTCCTGACGTTCGGTGTGCCTCTAGCCGTCTCCTTCTGACCGAATCGTCGTATCGTCCCAACCGAGACGGGTCGCAGTCGGTTGTTGCCCGTGATTGTCGACCCAGTTTGGGTACCCCTCGGGAAGCAAGGATACTCACCCGCGTGAACCGAATCGGCGAGCGTGCCAGCTCGGAAACGGCGAAAACTCGATGATGAGCCAGGTGTCGTAGAGGGAGGCTCGATGACGTTGGTGGCGTCGGTACACAACTATAGTACCAAATGAAACGATTTACACACCCTCACAGCGAGTCGGCTCAGAACCGGTTTGTGACCGGTTCTGCGCCGTGGTCTCGTGAAGGTGCGTGCAATGACGCTCAGTGGTTACCATAGCTTCAAACCCACGAGCGGGCGTTTCACGTGCTGTCCGATCCCTTTGCCACTCTACGGTTCTCGCCCTGGGCGGAACGGGCAACGCAGTAGTGACTCCCACATGGGAGCCGTTGGACCCCCCTCACTCGAGAAAGACACAGCGGTAGCTCATCGTCGGTGGACGAGCAAACGATCGAGTTCACGCAGCGCGAGAACCATCGGGGCTGTCGTCTCACTGTACCGCGCGCCGAACGGGGCGAGCCGTCACGGGTCGGTGACGACACCAACGCTCTCAGAAGACGTACTCGTCGTCGTGTCCCATCATCCCGTCGTTCTCGAGGCCCGCGTCCTCCTCGTCCATCGGGCCACTCGTCTTGTACGCCTTGATCCCCGTCGAGAGCAGATCCTCGATCGCCTCCTCGCGGTTGACGAACTCGCCGCGTTCGACCATCTGGGCGATCTGCATCTCGAGATGTTCGGGTATCGTGATCTCTACTTTCGGCATCTGATTCGGGTTTCGGTGAGGGGGTATTTAAGATTGTTGGGGCCGGTCCTTTCGTGAGTCAACCTTCGCGTCACGGCAGCCGCTCGAGGGAAGACTGGGCGTCCCGACGGGCACGGAAGCGACAGGAAAAAGTATCGCGGCGCTATCGAACCATCGACTCGATCGTATCCTTGATCGTCGAGGCCGGCCGAGTGAGGGTGTCGAGTTGCTGTCGAATCTTCCGCCCGTTCAGATAGCTCGCAAAGGACAGGATGGTCGGTGCCCACAGGCCGACGAACAGCCCCCGCTGGCGGTCTCCCTTGAGGAAATAGTAATACAATGCGAGTCCGACCGAGGCGACTGACGCGATGCCGGCCGGCCCGATCGGCTGTTCGTCGCCATCCATTCGTCGCTCGGTGCTCCGCTCTTCCTCCGCGAATCGCTGTTTACTCGCCATGCGGCTACCACTCTCGCCGGAGGCAAACTTGAGGCTGGACCCTGAATGTGCAAGGTCCGCCAGAGAGGCCCTCACGGGTCGAACCTGACTCCAACGTGTCTGTTCGAAGACGAGCGCTCCGGCGAGTCCCTCGAGCACAAACGGTACGATTACAGTCGCCGCGACCAACGAGTAGGTATGAAAGACGTGACGGATCTCTATCGCGAGTTTGGCGAAGATCGCCTCCCGCCGGGCCAGCGTGAAACGTCGAAGTTCCCCGTCCTCTCGAAGAGTGGGACCCCGACCTGGGACCCCGACACCTGGGAGTTCAGCGTCACCGGTGCGGTCGAGAACCCACTCTCACTCTCCTGGGCGGAATTTCGTGACCTGCCCTCGGAAACACAGCAACAGGACTTCCACTGCGTCACCGGCTGGAGCAAGTTCGACTGCACCTTCACGGGCGTTCCGTTACCCGAACTAGCCGAGCGGGCGGGCGTGCGAGACGACGTCGTTCACGTTATGTTCACCGCCCTGGACGATTACACCACGGACCTGCCGCTCGAGGACTGCCTGCGCGAGGAGGTGCTGTTTGCGTGGGACTTCGACGGCGAACCCCTGCCCCGCGACCACGGCGGCCCGCTTCGGGTCGTCACGCCCCACCGATACGCCTACAAGGGGGCCAAGTGGGTGAACGGCATCGAGTTCCTCACGGAACCGGAACTCGGTTACTGGGAACGGCGTGGCTACTCCGAGACTGCAAACCCCTGGAAGGAAGAGCGGTACAGCTAGATCGCGCCGATTGAGGGATCACTCGGTCATCGAATGCCGGATGCGGACCCTGCCTGTCTGATGTGGAGTCAAACTACCCAATGTGGATCCCAACAGCTCAACGCGAACCCAGACTGTCACACTCGAGCCCAGCGCGGGAACTGCCTCGAAACCCTGAAGGCATCGCCACCCCGAACTGGCGTTGATGGATCGACCGTCGGGACAGGGACGAACTGGTGTCGGTGTCGACGTGCCCACCGAGCGTGTCGACGGTCGACTGGTCGCCACCGCACGCAAGATCGGTGACGTCTCCTTCGGCGACGTCCTCCAGCGTGCGAATGGCACGCGCGTGCAGTGGACGACACCCGACGGCCTCGAGATCGTCGGCTGGGGTGAACAGGTGCGTCTGATCGGAACTGGCCCGAATCGGTTCTCGGAACTCCGCACTCGGTCCCAGGAGGTCTTTGAGAGCCTCGAGTACGACGGGCCGGCGATCGCCCGACCCCGCGCGTTCGGTGGCTTCTCCTTTCACGACGAACACCAGCCTCGAGGCCCGTGGGCCGGCTTCGGTGCCGCCTCCTTCGTCGTCCCGACGGTGACGATCACGAGAACGGAAGACGCAACGTGGCTCACGACGACCGACCCGACCGAAGCCGGGGCCATGGCGCGCCTCGAGGAGTGGGACGAACGGCTCAGGGGTGGCCCGGCCATGCGCTCGAGCGGCACCGGCCCGGGGATCAGGACCACCGAGCGGACGACCACCCGCGACGACTGGATCGACGGCGTCGAAACCGCCATCGACCGCATCGAGCGTGGGCTCCTCGAGAAGGTCGTCATCGCGCAGGCCCTCGACGTGACGCTCGCGGAGGCAATCGACGTTCCCGCCACTGTGGAGCGACTCCGGCGGCGATACCCCAACTGCTACCGGTTCCTGTACCGCGACGGAGAGAGCGGAACGTTCTTCGGCGCACCGCCGGAACGATTGGTCCGCAAGACGGGCCAACACGTTCGGACGGAGGCTCTCGCGGGATCGGTTCCCCGCGGTGGGTCGCCAGAAACCGACGACGACCTCGCCGCCCAGTTGACCGAGAGCCAAAAAGTCGATCACGAACACGGTGTCGTGGTGGACTCGATCTGTACCCAACTCGAGGCGATCACCAGCGAAGTGAGGGTCCGCGACCGTCGGGTGAAACGACTGGCGACGATCCAGCACCTGTGGACGCCGATCGAGGCCACCCTCGACGACGGTCAACACGTCCTCGACCTGGTCGAGGCGTTACACCCGACGCCCGCAGTCGGCGGGATTCCACCTGCCGCCGCCTGGGAGACGATTCGCGACATCGAGACGTTCGATCGCGGGTGGTACGCCGCGCCAGTCGGCTGGTTCGATGCGGATGGTGACGGCGAGTTCGCGGTGGGCATCAGATCCGGGGTGGCCACCGACCGGGCCGTGACGCTGTTCGCGGGCAACGGCATCGTCGCCGACAGCGATCCCGCCGACGAGTGGGACGAGGTATTGCTCAAGTACCGACCGATCCTCGACGAACTCCGCGCCGACCGATGATGGCACCGAACCTCGCCACGCTCTGGGGACGAACACTCGTCGACGAACTGGCCGCCGGGGGGCTCGGGGCCGTCTGTATCGCCCCCGGCAGCCGATCGACACCCCTGACCGTGGCCTTCGCCGCGCATCCCGACATCGAGGTGTACAGCCACCTCGACGAGCGCTCGGCGGCCTTCTTTGCCGTGGGCCGCGCCAGACGAACGGGGGAACCGACAGCCCTGGTCTGTACGTCGGGGACGGCAGCCGCGAACTTCCACCCGGCGGTGATCGAGGCGAACCAGGCCCGAGTGCCGCTACTCGTGTTGACCGCCGATCGACCGCCAGAACTCCGTGACAGCGGCGCGAATCAGACCGTCGACCAGGTGAAGCTGTACGGTGGCAGCGTCCGCTGGTACGGGGAACTGCCACTCCCGGAGGCCAACGAGCGTGCACTCCGACGGGTCAGAGCGATGGCGGCCCGCGCGCTGGCCACGACGACGGGCACGCCTGCGGGTCCGGTACACGTGAACTGCCCGTTCAGAAAGCCCCTCGAGCCGACACCGGTCGAGGGTGCCGTCCCGGCGTCGCTTGCGGAGAGTCTCGCGGGAACCGGTCGCGACGGTCCGTTCGTCCACACCGCCCGTGGGCGGGTGGGCCTCGAAGACGCTACTGCAACGGGACGGATCGCCGGAGCGCTGGCGTCGGCCGACCGTCCGTTGATCGTTGCCGGCCCGGCGGACCCGCCAGTTCGGCGGCTCGAGTCCGACCTGGTGATGGCTGTCGCGTCGGCGTCCGAGGCACCGATCTTCGCGGACCCTCTGTCGGGACTTCGCTTCGGTTCCCACCTCGAGCCTCGAGGGGGGACCAGTTCTGGGGCCACCGCCGACGGCGACTTCGCGGTCACCACCGACACCGTCCCACTCGTCTGTGGCGGCTACGATTCCTACGCCGACACGCTGCAGGATCCGGACGTCGTCATCCGGTTCGGCGCCTCACCCACCTCGAAACGACTCCGTCACTGGCTTCGCGACGCCGACTGTCGACAGTTCCTGATCGACCCAGCGGGCGAGTGGCGAGAGGCCACCTTCACGGCGACGGACCTGATCGCGGCGGAGCCACAGTCGGTGCTCGAGGGTGTCCTACAGCGTGTCGAGTCGGACGGGTCGGCACGCGTGGCGGACGATGGCAGTACCGAGAGTACCGCCACCACCGAGTGGCTCGAGACGGTTGCAGCTGCTGAGTCGACCCATTGGTCGATAACCGACCAGGCACTCGAGGGGGCGAACGACGCGCTCGAGGGCGGGGCCCTCGCGACCGTCTTCGACCGGATTCCCGACCCTGCAACGGTGTTCGTCTCCAACAGCATGCCGATCAGGGACGCTGACCGTTTCGCCAGACCGCGGCCAATCGAGGCGACCGTCCTCGCGAACCGCGGGGCGAGCGGCATCGACGGCATCACCAGCACCGCGCTCGGGGCCGGGAGCGCCACTGACGATCCGCTCGTGTGCGTCACGGGGGACCTCGCGTTCTACCACGATTCGAACGGCCTCCTCGCCCTCGAGCGCTGTGACGTCGACGCCACCATCGTCCTGCTCGACAACGACGGCGGCGGCATCTTTCACCTGCTCCCGATCGAGTCGTTCGACCCGCCCTTCACCGACCAGTTCAAAACGCCCCACGGCCTCGAGTTCGACGCCCTCGAGGACTGCTACGGATTCGAGTTCAGGGCCGTTGATCCGGGCGGGTTTGGGACGGCGTTCGACCGCTCGCTCGAGGAACCGGGTACGCAGGTCCTCTCGGTGTCGTTCGACGCGGCAGCGAGTCACCGAAAACGCGAGGCACTCGAGGAACGGGTCCGCACGGCGATTCGAGAGTGAGGGTGAGGGTGTGGCCTGTCGCCAACCGAGGGTCCGCTCGAGGCCACCCGTCAGGTCAGGGCCGCAACACCCACCAGACGGCGATCGCGTAGCCGAAGGGAACCCAGAAGGCCGCCAGTCCGAGGCCCCCCAGGATCGAAAGGGGATCGAGCAGCGGTTCCCGCCAGAACGCGATCGTCGCGAACCCGCTCCAGGAGCCGAAGGTGGCGAGGGCGATGCGGGGTTTCGTGAGTACGTAGCCCGCCAATACGAGCGTGCAGGCGGCAACGACGACGTTGACGGGCCAGACGAACGTCGGTGAGAGACTCGCGTAAACGAGTATCGGATACGTGAGCGCGATGGCGGCGACCGTGACGGCCGTCGAGTGGTCGAGTGACTCGTACTGCGTCGAGAGGTCGACGTTCCCGTCCCAGTCGTGGACGGTGTATCCCGTGTTCTCGCCGTTCGCGGCCGCTGTGGCGTCGCCCTCGGCGCCACTATCAGGGTCGGCGCTCGAGCGAGGCCCACCAGCACGTCCGTGTCCAGTCGCTTGCCTCGAGTCGGTGGCCGTCCGCGAGTCGGTCCCGAACCAGTCGGATGCCCGACGCCCGCTTCGCGTTCGAGCGCGTCGACGGGCCCGACGCTGTCTGGCGTGGTGGCTCGAACCGTCGCGCTCACCGTTGGTGGTGGTCGAGCTCCCAGCTGTGCGCTCGCTGCTGGCCCGACTCGAGTGCGCTCGTCCCGTTGTGGTGCGTCGATGGGATCCGGTGGAATCACGGCTCGGTTCGGCTGCAGCCCCCGCCGTCGAGCTATCGTTCCCGGCACTCGAGTCACCGAACGACCGCAATCGCTCGTAGGCGTCGTGGCCCAGCCGGTCGTAGCGGGCGCGTTCGGTCCCGTCGGTGAGGACGTCCTTCGCCGTCGTGACGCGGTCGAACCGCTCGGCTGCGTCGGGCCGGTCGCTCCGATCGGGGTGGACCTCGAGGACTCGCTCACGGTAGGCGGTGATGATCTCTTCGCGCGTGGCGTCGGTGTCCACGTCCAGGATCTCGTAGTACGTTTCGGCCATCGCCTGCCCGTGACTTCGAGTCAATTCGCTTAAAAATCAGGGTCGCTCGCCTCGGCGCCCCCGGCTTGCCGATGCGAGGGAACTTTTGTCGCCCGGCAGTGAGGCAGGGACATGGACCTCGCACTCGAACACACGCTCGCGCTCACGATGGCTGACGACCGTCTCGGCATCCTCGAGGATGCGACCATCGGCATCGACGACGGCCGGATCGTCGCCATTGGTCCCTCGAGCCAGTTCGAGGGCACGGCCGACCGTCGGATCGACGCCTCGGGGACCCTGACGACGCCAGGTCTCGTCGATGTCCACACACACCTGGGGCTCACCATCTGTCGCGGCGGCGCTCAGGACGTCCCCGAAATCGAGTGGATGAACCGTGCGCTCGGTCCGCTCACCGAACACCTCACCGCGGCGGATCTCGTTGTCGGGGCCAGGTTGGGTGGCCTCGAGGCCCTCCGCTCTGGGGTCACGACAGTGGGGGAGTACGCCGCGAACGTAGACCGACTCGTCGACGACGCCCTCGAGCCTCTGGGCCTCAGGGTCGTCGCCACCGAGACGATCAACGCCGTCGCGGAGTCGACGGACGAGCTGGGCCCCGACGATCCGTACCCCCTCGACGAGACGAAGGGGAACGCCGCCCTCGAGCGAAACGAACAGTTGTTCGACGCCTACGACGATCACGAGCGGGTGACGGCCTGTTACGGTCCCCAGGCCCTCGACATGGTGCCGCCCGATCTCCTCGAGACCATCCGGGACCGCGCGGCAGATCGAGACCGAGATATCCACATGCACGTCGCCCAGGGGGCACGAGAGCGACGCCAGATCGAGGCCCGCTACGGAATCGGGGAGACGACGGTGAGCGTGCTCGAGAACCTCGATCTCCTCGAGGACAATCTGCTCGCGGCGCACCTCCACGACGCCACCCCGGCCGAGCGTGAGCGCCTCGCCGATGCCGGCGTCCGGATGGCCGCCAACCCGAGTTCGATCGCGGCCATCGACGGAATCACGCCACCACTCACCGAGTACCGCGAGTTCGGTGGCGTCGCCGGGATCGGCACCGATCAGGCCCCTGGTCCCGGCGGCCACGACTTCCTGCGGGAACTCCGCACGACCAGCCTGCTCTCGAAGACCGACCGCGAGGATCCGACCGCCTTTCCGGCCTGGCAAGCCCTCCGCGTCGCCACCATCGGTGGCGCGCGAGCGCTCGGCATCGACGACCAGGTCGGCTCCCTCGAGGTCGGCAAGCGGGCCGACGTCGTCTGTTTCGACCTCGAGCATCCCTCACTCGCACCGACGGTGTCCGAGCCGTTGCACACCGCCGTCCCGAACCTCGTCTACGGGGCGACCGGCGGCCACCTCGAGTGGGCCATCGTCGAGGGCGAGGTGGTCGTCGACGAGGGTGACGTGACGACGGTCGACGAGGCTCGAGTCCTCGAGGAAGCCCAGGAACGGGCCAAGTCGCTGTTCGAGCGCGTGAGGGCGGATTGGCAGGCGGCCGACTCCGAACTCGTCGGGGCGGTCGACGATGGGTGGCTGTAGGCTGGAGGCGGGGTATTCCAGCGGACCAGTTACGATCGCAGCGCTCTGCAATCCGGGTGCGTGTCCTGATCCTCCCCTGTGGCCACGCGCTCCCGATGGGCCATCCACTCGGGGTGACGGACCAGGAAGACCACGGGCACGGCCTCGAGGTCGAGGAGTTTCGCGATGGCGAGTCGATGCTTTCCGGCGACCAGCAGCAACTCGCCGTCGCGGCCGACGTCGACGGTGATCTCGTTTCGCATGACGTGACGGAACCCGATTTCCGGATCGACACCGATGCGTTCGCGTTCGGATCGATAACCCAGCGTTCGAATCTGCTCGTAGAGGGTGTCGAGGTGTCGACACCGCGCCCGGATCTCCGTCATCGTCGTGCACTCGTGCCAGACGCGCTCGGGCGAGTCCGCCTCGAGCAGTGCCGTCGCCGCCCGTATCAACTCGGTCTCCGACCAGGGAACCGCTCGGTTGAATCGGGCCTCGAGCGAGCGATAGAGCGTCGAGTCTTCGAACTCGTCGGCGAGAAAGAGCGATGCCGGTGGGCCCTCGTAGGTCGGATCGACCGTCGGCGACGTTCGCCGATCCCAGTCACCACCTCGCACCGCGCCGAACAACTCGAGGCGATCCCGGTAGGGTGGGTATTCCCGGCGCGTGTGTCGGCGAATTCGATCGGGGTCGACCCACTCGAGCACGAACGGGTCCGGGCCGTGGGGCCAGGCTGCGACGTCGTTCGCGCAGATCCGGCTGTAGTAAGCGCTGGCGATCGCCCAGTGGAGTTGCGGATGCACGACCGGGCGTCGGATGGCGAACGCCGTACTCGCCCGAGCAAGCCCCCGAAGTCCCTCGTGAGCGTAGACGGTGTGCGCCCGCTGAAGTGACTCGAGTCGACGGCCCGTGTCGAAGCTTCCAAACGGATCGGGGCGCCCACGCCGCTCGCGACGGTTGGTGGTGGGGCCACCCGTCATGCGATCACCGTGTTGGGGCGTGCATTCCGGCGAGGGAGCGGCCGAGTCGCGAGTGCTCGACCCCGGGCAGGTGTTCCTCGGCCCGCCCTACGAGTCCTCGAGATGGGGACACTCGCCGTCATGGAAGGTCTGGATGGGGGTGATCGTTCAGTTCACCGCGCCGACCGAGTCGATCACGGTGGGCCATCCAGTCGCCGTGACGCACCAGCACGCAGACGGGCACGGCCTCGAGGTCGAGCAGTTTCGCGATCGCGAGTCGGTGGCGGCCGTTGACGAACAGTATGGTGCCGTCGCGGCCGACGTCGACGACGATCTCGTCGGTGACCCGCATGATCGAGCGGACGCCCAGCTCTCGCTGGGTTCGATAGCCGTCGGTTCTAATGGACTCGTAGAGCTCGTCGATTCGTCGACAGCGCTCGAGGATGGCCGCCTTCGAGTCGAGACTCCGCCAGGACGGGCGGTCGGCGGCTGCCAACTCGAGACAGCGAGTGACGAAGGGGGTCCGCTCCCACGGGACGCCATCACGAAAGTGGGCCTCGAGGGACTGGAAGAAGACGCTCTCGGTGAACGTCGGGCCGCGGTAGAGATCGTAGCGGTCGCGATACCGATCGTCGGCGATCGGGGGGCTCGACCGGCGGTCCCAGTCGCCGTCACGGACCGAGCCGAGATCGGCAACCCTGTTTCGGTACGGTGGATAGGGGCGGCTGGTGAACCGCTCGATGCGCTCGGGGTCGACCCATCGAAGTGCAAACGGATCCGGTGGATGCGCGTACCCCTCGAAATCGGTCTCGAGGATCAGGCGGTGATACCGGTTGCGGAGGGCCGCAGGGATCGACACCGGCAGGGCCGTAGCCGCCCGCTCGACCGACTCGAGGGCTCGGAGCGACGTGGTTGTGGCCATCGTCTCGTGGTGGACGACATCGAACGTGGGGAAAACCGATGTGGTCGTTCTCGAGGCGTGATAGGGCGAGCCCCCATCACGGACCCCGACCGTCGACACGGGGGCAGGCTCGGGACACGTGTTGGAACAACCGCCACGAGACCGAGACGGTGGAGGAAGGGTGGTGGGGAGTGTGGACACTCGAAGGCACAGAATAGCGCCCAGCGGAGGGCCTCCACTGTCCCCGAGTCACCTGAAAGCTGAACGGCCTCTACTCGTCACCACGGAGTTTTTTCATGTGATCGATCCGTCGTTGCACGAGTGTCGCCGTGCCGATGTCGTGGCGCATGTGCAACCCTTCATCGCCCGCGACGGCGAGAGCGTCCTCGGCGATCGTCTCGGCGTCGTCGATGGTGTCGGCCACGCCAACGACCGCGAACGAGCGCGAGGTCGTGGTGTAGATGCCGTCCTCCCGCTCGTCCACGCTGGCGTAGTAGAGCAGGGCGTCGCCGGCGCTCTCCTCGTCGACCGCCACCCTGGCACCCGCGACGGGATCCGTGGGATACCCCTCGGGGACCGCGTACTTGCACACGGTGGCCTGGTCGGCGAAGACTGGGTCGGGCAGTGGATCCCGATTACGGGCCGCAGTGAGTACGTCCAGCAAGGGCGTTTCGAGGACGGGAAGGGTGTTCATCGCTTCCGGGTCACCGAAGCGGGCGTTGAACTCGATGACCTTCGGGCCCTCGGCGGTGAGCATGAATTGGCCGTAGAGGATGCCCTTGTAGTCCTCGAGGGCGTCGACGGTCGCCTCGATGATCTCGACGGCGGCCACGTAGTCCGCATCGGTCATAAACGGGAGGGCGGTCGAGGCAGCGGAGTAACTCCCCATGCCCCCAGTGTTCGGTCCCTCGTCACCCTCGTAGGCCCGCTTGTGGTCCTGGATCGCCGGCGCGGTGCGTACGTCGCCGTTCGCGACGAACGCCTGCACGGTGAACTCCTCGCCGATCAGGCGCTCCTCGAGGACGAGGCGATCGTGGTCTGACTCGCGAATGTACGCCTTCCCCTCCTCGGGGGTGACCTGGTCGCCGATGACCTTGACGCCCTTCCCGCCCGTGAGGCCGGCGGGCTTGATCGCGAGGTCGCCGTCGTACTCGTCGATGTACGCACAGGCCGCCTCCGGGTCGTCGAACGTCTCGAAGTCCGGGCAGCCCGCGATGTGGTTGTCCCGCATGAACCGACGCTGGAACGCCTTGTCAGTCTCGATCCGGGCCTCGGCCTGGTTCGGTCCGAAGGCGTAGATGCCCGCGTGCTCGAGAGCATCGGAGACACCGGCAGCCAGCGGTGCCTCGGGGCCGACCACCGCGATGGTCGCCTCGACCCGCTCGGCGAAGTCGACGACTGCATCCGGATTGGTCGTCTCGAGCGTCTCGAACTCACTCGCGAGCCCGGCGATACCCGGATTGCGGTTACCCGCACAGGCGTATACCTCGGCCTCACTCTCTGCCAGCGCTCGAGCAATGGCGTGTTCGCGTCCGCCGCCCCCGATCAGCAACACGTGTTCGCGCATGAACGAATCGGGTACACAGCAACCTGTAAAGGTTGCCCTTTGTCGGGTGCGGGGTATGCACGACTGTGTGGGTCCCGGCGACTGAATCTCGACACACGCTGTCGGCAAACTGTCCGGGCCACACCGAGATATTTGCCCGCGGCTCCGAAATGACTGGTATGGACACACCGCCGAAGACCCGCCACGACGGGACGAGTTACGAACGTCACGGTACGCGAATCGAGGACCCCTACCTGTGGCTCGAAGATGCCGAGGGCGAAGGGGATGCCATCGACGAGTGGGTCGACGCCCAGAACGAGTACGCGAATTCCTCCCTCGAGTCGATCGACGTCCGGGAACGCCTCGAACCCGAGTTCGAGGCCGTCGCCCGCGTCACCGACTACGGATCCGTGATCGCCCGGCCGTCGGGTTACTTCCAGGAGATCGACCGGCCCGAAGACGAGCAGGCGGTGTTGACCCATCGCGACTCGCTCCAGGACGAACGCGAGGTGCTCGTCGATCCAAACGAGTGGAGCGAGGACGCCACCGTGGCGATGGGCTGGTGGTCCCTCTCGCCCGCGGGCGACCGCCTCGCGTATGGCGTCGACGAGGGCGGGGACGAACAGTACGACGTGACGGTCATCGAGGTCGACTCCGGTGCGGTGGTCGACGAACTCGAGGACCTCGGCCGATGTCACAGCGTCGCCTGGGCACCGAACGGCCTCTACTATTATCGAACCGGCAGCGCGGACGATGGTGGCCAACTCGAGAAGTCGATCCACTACCACGAGTTCGGCACCGACACGGCCGACGACGAGGAACTGCGCACGATCGAGGACGCCTCGACGTGGCCGCAGCTGCAGACCGATCGGGATCAGCGACACCTGATCGTCACCCTGGTGAGCGCCTGGGAACGAAGCGAGGTGTTCCACGCGCCCGTCGATCCGGCTGGTGGCCACGACCTGTCGCCCGTGCTCGAGGGGACCGAGCATCTCTTCGTGCCGACGATCCACGACGAGACGGTCTACCTCCGCACCAACCACGACGCCCAGAACTACCGCCTGACCGCGTTCGACCTCGGGCCAGTCGCCGGCCCGATCGAGCCCGACGAACTTCGCGACGTGATCCCCGAACGCGAGGGAATCCTCAAGGACACGACCGTCGTCGGTAGTGGGGGCCCTGGCGTGGGGCCGACGGCTACCGACGCCCTCGTCTGTCGGTACGAATCGGCGGCCGTCTCGAGTCTCGAAGCGTTCGATCTCCAGGGTGAGCACCTGACGACGGTCGATCTGCCGAGCCTTGGCACCGTGACAGGACTCTCGGGGAACCGCGACGCACCCGAACTGTTCTTCGGGTACGAATCGTTCGATCAGCCCCCAGCGGTCTATCGGACCGCCCTCGTGGACGACGGCAGTACTGGAGACGGGGCGCGTGGGGCCAGCGACGCCGATGCGACGATCGCTGGCCCGACTCCCGAGGAACTCGATCGCCCTGCTCTCGAGGTTGACGTCCCCCTGACCGTCGAGCAGGTGTGGTACGAATCGAGTAACGACGTCGAGGTGCCGATGTTCGTCGTCCACCGAGCGGGACTCGACCTCGATAGTGACAATCCCGCCCTGCTGTACGGCTACGGCGGCTTCGAAATCAGCCAGACACCGTCGTTCAACCGCTTCGCGCAGCCGTTCCTCCGTGCGGGCGGTGTCTACGCCGTCGGCAACTTTCGCGGCGGTGGCGAGTTCGGCAAGGAGTGGCACCGCGCCGCTCGGCACGACCGTAAGCAACACACCTTCGACGACGCGATCAACGCCGCCGAGTGCCTGATCGAGGAGGGGTACACCTCCAGCGACAGGCTGGCGATTCGGGGTGGTTCCAACGGGGGACTCACGGTCGGCGCGGTCCTGACGCAGCGACCCGACCTCGTGCGGGCGGTGTGCTGTCAGGTGCCGTTACTCGACATGCTTCGGTTCCACACGTTCCTGCTCGGGGAGTCCTGGACCACCGAGTACGGCTCACCCGAAGACCCCGACGCGTTCGAGTGGATCCTCGAGTATTCGCCGTATCACAACGTGAGCGAAGCGGCCTACCCGGCGGTGCTGTTCAAGACTGCCGAAGGGGATACGCGGGTCCACCCGGTCCACGCCTGGAAGATGGCTGCGCGATTGCAAGCCCATACCGAGAGCGAGCACCCGATCCTGTGTAAGACCCAGCGCGACACGGGCCACGGGACGGGGAAGCCCACCTGGATGATCGTCGAGGAGGCCCTCGACGTCTGGTCGTTCCTGTTCGAAGAACTGGGCGTCGAGTACGTCGAGGACAGCAGTCGGTGACCGCCAGTTCGGTCACCACCGACCGCATTACCGTGGTGGTCAGATAGCAATACGAGGGGGGTCGGGCGATTGGCTCGGTGTGATGGTCACGCCGTTCCGCGCCGGATGTTGTTTTGATGATCCGCGTGAAACGCAGCATCCTTCTTCACTCTACAGCCCCACACCATGGTATGGAGTACGGCATCGGGGCCGACGAACCGGTGAGCGGGGCCGTGGTCCGAGCGGTAAGCGCCGTCGAGGGTCGCGAACCGCTGTCTCTCCCCCCGCTGGGGAACGTGCTCGATACGGACGCGTTGGACGCACTGTTCGCCGACCGATCTAACGGCACGCCACGAACCGGCGGCCGGATATCGTTCGTCTACAGCAACTGTCGACTCACGGTCGACAACGGGGAGTATCACGCTGACACTCCTCGAGTTCCCGCACCGCGAGGTGCCTACTCGAGCCGTCCACAGGGAACGACCACGGGAGGAATCGTCACGCTGACAGCCGCTCATAGGATTTGCTGTAGCTTTTCACCGGGAACGGGCGAGCTTTCGCCTCGCTACCGCTGTAATTGCCGATCTGGCATGGGCAATCATCGGGAAGAGCCGACAGGAAACCGTCTCAGGGAGCCGGGTCAGGAACCGGTATGAGGCCCTGGGCCATGAGTCGGCGGGCAATCACGACCAGTCCGTTGCCGAATCCCTCGCCGAAAATCGCCTGTTCCGCTTTCGAGTCGGACATGATCGAACTCACCAGCATCGTCGAGCGGTCGACCAGGAGCAGCCGCCCGATCGCGGTGTCGCTTTCCGTCGATTGGTCGCCGTGTAACCACTCGAGACCGGAGACGAACGTCGTGGCCTCCGGCACAGCCTGATCGACGCTGTCCTGCAGTGACGGCGTCAGTGCACCGACGATCACCTCGATGCCGGTACCGGCTTCGTTGAGCGTCTCGATGAGTTCGTCGGTCAGCAGCGATTCGTCACCGATGACGAGCACGATCTCGTTGGTTGCCGTCTTCAGCAGTTGTTCCGTTCGGTTTTCTATGGCGTCCCGCCCGGCCACGGCCCACACCTCCTGGACGGGGAATCGACGGTTTCGTCGACGACTTCGATCGTCTCCAGGGCGTCGTACAGCCGCTGGACACGACCTTCGTACTGATCACGGAGCGTCTCCGTTGCCTCCACCAGTGAGACCGCACGAAACTGCTGGGGGCTCGAGCGTCGACTGGTGACCGGGCCACCCAAACGGCCCATGGGTCGACGCCCGACGGATCGACCGTCAACTTTGATAGTGGCCGATTGCCAACGGTGGAGCAATGGAGCAGTATCTCTCGCTGGTCGATGCCGTCCTTTCGGATGGCGCGTACAAGCCCAACCGAACCGGCGTCGACACCATCTCGTCGTTCAGCCAGCACTACGAAATCGACCTCCAGGAGGGGTATCCGCTAGTCACCACCAAGCGCATGGACGGCTATCGCTGGAACTCGATGATCCACGAGATGTGCTGGTATCTCTCGGGTGAGGAGCACATCAGGGACCTCCGCGAGGAGACGAAGATCTGGGATGCCTGGGCCGACGACGAGGGTCGGCTCGACACCGCCTACGGGCGATTCTGGCGGCGTTATCCCATCCCGGACGAGGAAAGTCGTCTCGCAGGCGAATCCTGGGCCGACGTCGATCCCACCGTCGCCAGCCTTGCTGACGGCGATCCCGATGCACTGGGCAGTCAGTGGGTCACCGAAGAGGCCGACGGTCGCCGGACGTTCGACCAGCTTCAGTACGTCGTCGACACGCTTTCGGATCGCCCAAACTCCCGTCGCCTCGTCGTCAACGCCTGGCATCCGGCGAACGCCGCCGTCTCGACCCTGCCGCCCTGTCACTTCTCGTTCGTCTTCAACGTGCAGGGAGACCAGCTCCACTGTCATCTGACCCAGCGGTCGGGTGACGTCGCACTCGGCATTCCGTTCAACATCGCCGCATACGCCCTCCTGACGAAACTCCTGGCCCAGCAGACGGGGCTCGAGCCGGGGACCTTCGGCCACACGATCGTCGACGCACACGTCTACTGTGGGACCGGCGAGCGTGGCGACTGGTACGCCGACAATCTCGAGACGCTACAAGAGCGCCTCGAAGCGGTCGACAGTCAGGAGGGATACGGCGACGTCCGCGAGTGGCTCGTGGAAACGGCCCCCGCGGAAGCCGACGGTCAGGAGCGGTACGATCACGTTCCGAATCTGCTGACCCAGTGTACCCGTGAGCCACTCGAGCGACCGACGCTCGAGCTTTCGGACGTGACGATCGACGACTTCGCCCACGACGACGTCCAGTTACGGGACTACGAGAGCCACGCCGGGTTGCGCTTTGCGGTGGCCGAATGACGGGGGCGTTCGATACATCGGGCGACGGGTCGAGGGACACGGGGAGTGAGGACTCCGCAGGGACATCGGGGGCTGACCTCGAGACGACACTCGAACTCGTCGGGATCGTCGCCGTCGCCGAGAACGGCGTTATCGGCCGTGACGGCGAGATGCCCTGGCACCTCCCCGAGGATCTCGCCCACTTCAGGGATCACACGATGGGCCACCCCGTCCTCATGGGCCGTGTCACCTACGAGAGCATTCTCGAGGGCCTCGGCGAACCACTCCCCGGACGCACCTCCATCGTGCTCACGGGTCAGGATCTCGAGGTTCCACACCGCGTCGACCTCGCCTCGAGCCTGGGGGAGGCGATTCGAGCCGCCGAGCGCGCGGCAGCAACGGAACACGACGGGGTCGATCGGGCTTACGTCGCCGGCGGCGCGAGCATCTACGAGCAGTTGCTGCCCGCCCTGGACAGACTGGTGGTGACCGAAATTCGGGACCAGCCGGCCGGTGACACGTGGTTTCCCGACTGGGATCGAGACGAATGGAGGGAGGTCGCCCGCGACGAACGGGACGGGTTTGCCTTCCTCGAGTACGTCCGAGAGCCGTGACCGGTGAGAATTCGTTCGCGGCACTCCTCCGCGATCGGCTCGAGATCCAGATCGATCGGATCGAACCCCTCGAGGGCGGGATGATCGGAACGGTGGCCCGCGTCCACGGCACCGATGGGACCTGCGTGGTCGCGAAGACGGGACCCACACCGCTCGAGACGGAGGCGTTCATGCTGGGGCATCTGGCCGACGAGAGCGACCTGCCGGTGCCGAGCGTCGAATACGCCGACAGAGAGTTGCTCGTCCTCGAGGACCTGCCCGGCACGACCGATCACGGGCACGGCGTGGCTCGAGACGCGGCGAGACACCTCGGGGCACTCCACGACGTCACGGGGCGGGCCCATGGCTTTCCGCGGGACACCGTGACCGGGCCGGTCCACCAGCCGAACCCCTGGACGGACTCCTGGCGCTCTTTCTTTCGGAAGCGACGGCTCGAGCACGCGGCGCAACTGGCACTCGAGGAGCCGTCACCGATCGAGGAGTCCTCGGAAACGGGTGCGCTGCCGCCGTCACTCTACGAGCGACTCCGGACCATTGCGACGGATACCGACGTGTTGCTCGAGGAGCCCCCAGCGCCGTCGTTGATCCACGGCGACGTGTGGCGGACGAACGTGCTCTCCGAAGACGGACGAGTCACCGGCTTTCTCGATCCCGCAAGCTATTACGCGGATCCCGAGATCGAACTCGCGTACGTCGATTGGACCGATACCTTCGGCGAGGCGTTTTTCCAGACGTACGAGAGCCTGCGAGGGATTCGAGAGGGCTTTTTCGAGACGCGGCGATACGTGTATCGGCTCTACCCACTCCTGGTCCACGTCCACCTGTTCGGCGAGGACTACCTCGCGGAACTCGAGCGAACGTGTGCGAAACTCGGCTACTGAACACGCCTCTCGCACCCGACTGCGAACGACGCACCCAGCCGACTCGATCGGGCGAAACCGTGCGACAGCAACGCATAGGGTGGCAGCATTTGCGACCCGAGACCGATAGGTTCAGAACCCACCCGTTCGTTCGATCTAGTAACATCGATGACTGAAGATTCCACCGCCGATCCGTTCGGGGCGATCCGCGAACTCGAACACGACGGCGACACGTACACCTACGCCGACCTCACGGTCCTCGAAGAACAGGGCCTCTGTGACCTCTCGAGCCTGCCCGTCAGTATCCGAGTCCTGCTCGAGTCCGTCCTTCGGAACGTCGACGGCGAGGCCGTCACCGAGGACGCCGTCCGCAACGCAGCGTCCTGGGAGCCAGACGTCCCCGACGTCGAGGTCCCGTTCTCTCCCTCGCGCGTCGTCCTGCAGGACCTGACTGGCGTGCCAGCCGTGGTCGACCTCGCCGCGCTTCGGTCGGCCGCCGACCGCGCGGGCGAGGACCCCACTGTCGTCGAACCGGACGTCCCCTGTGACCTCGTGATCGACCACAGCGTCCAGGTCGACTACTTCGGCTCCGAAGACGCCTACGAGCAGAACGTCGAACTCGAGTACGAGCGTAACGAAGAGCGCTACCGCGCGATCAAGTGGGCCGAACAGGCCTTCGAGGACTTCAACGTCGTCCCGCCAGGAACCGGGATCGTTCACCAGGTCAACTTAGAGCACCTGGGACGAGTCGTCCACGACCGCGAGATCGACGGCGAGCAGTGGCTCCTGCCCGACACCCTCGTCGGCACCGACAGCCACACCCCGATGATCAACGGCATCGGCGTCGTCGGCTGGGGTGTCGGTGGCATCGAGGCCGAAGCGGCCCTCCTCGGCCAGCCGATCACGATGACGCTACCCGAGGTCGTCGGCGTCGAACTCACTGGCGAACTCGCCGAGGGTGTCACCTCGACTGACCTCGTGCTCCACATCACAGAGAAACTCCGACAGGTGGGTGTGGTCGACAAGTTCGTCGAGTTCTTTGGCCCCGGCGTCGCCCAACTGTCGGTCGCCGACCGGGCGACCATCTCGAACATGGCGCCCGAACAGGGGTCGACCATTTCGATGTTTCCCGTCGACGAGAAGACCCTCGAGTACCTCGAGCTGACGGGCCGTGAGGCAGATCACATCGACCTCGTGCGTGACTACCTCGAGGCACAGGGTCTCTTCGGCGACCACGACCCCGAATTTACCGAGGTCGTCGAGTTCGACCTCGGCGAGGTCGAGCCCAGCCTGGCCGGCCACAAGAAACCCCACGCCCGGATTCCGATGGGCGACCTCGACGAGCACTTTCCGACACTGCTCGAGGAGGAAGGCGTGATCGAGAGCGCGGAACGAAGTTCCGCGGACGACTCGAGCGGGCATAGCCCGCGAGATGACGCTGCCGAGAGCGACGGTGGTCTCGTCGCCCGGAATCAGCCCGACCTGGGTGAGAAGATTCCCGTCACCCTCGAGGACGGCACCGAGGTCGAGATCGGCCACGGCTCCGTGCTCGTGAGTGCGATTACCTCCTGTACGAACACCTCGAACCCGTCGGTGATGGTCGCCGCGGGCCTGCTCGCACGCAACGCCGCCGAGTACGGCCTCGAGGTTCCCGAGTACGTCAAGACCAGCCTGGCCCCCGGCAGCAAGGTCGTCACCGAGTACCTCGAGCAGTCCGGACTGCTCGACGATCTCGAGAGTCTCGGTTACCACGTCGTCGGCTACGGCTGTACGACCTGTATCGGAAACGCCGGTCCCCTGGCTGACCCCATCGAAGCCGCCATCGACGAACACGACCTCTGGACGACCAGCGTCCTCTCGGGCAACCGGAACTTCGAGGCCCGGATCCACCCGAAGATCCGCGCGAACTACCTCGCCAGCCCACCACTCGTCGTCGCCTACGGCCTCGCCGGGAAGATGGATATCGACCTCGAGAACGAACCCGTCGGGACGACCGAGGACGGCGAGGAGGTCTACCTCGAGGACATCTGGCCGGACCCCGAAGAAGTCCGTCAGACTATTCACGAGAACGTCTCCCCCGAGATGTTCGAGGAGAAATACGCGAGCGTCTTCGAGGGCGACGAACGCTGGGAGGCCCTCGAGGCACCCACTGGTGACGTCTACGAGTGGGACGA
>LKND01000114.1 GCA_001564275.1 Natrialbaceae archaeon Tc-Br11_E2g14
CGCCGACGAGGAGATCGATCCCGAGTTGCTGAGCGACGAGGAACGGGTGTTGCGACTGCTCCGGCAGAACGGTGGTCGGATGAAACAGGCGACGATCGTCACCGAGACGGGTTGGTCGAACGCGAAGGTGTCACAGCTCCTCTCAAAGATGGACGACGACGCCGACATCGAGAAACTCCGTATCGGTCGCGAGAACCTCATCACCCTTCCAGAGGTCGACCCGACGGAAGTCGAGTGAGGTGTGGTGGTGGGTGATCGAGTCACTCGAGCACGGCCGGTCCCCTCGAGATGGCTCGAGGCCGATGGGTATGGACGAACCGCGAACGAACGTAATTGTTCGTTGACATTCGTCGGACGCCGTGCCACGATTTAAGGCCCTCCCGCGACACTGTCGAAGTAACTGAACATGTCCGACCATACGGTGTACGCCATCGCGAGCGGTAAGGGTGGTGTCGGGAAGACGACGACGACAGTGAACCTCGGGACGGCGCTGGCCCAGGCGGGCAAGCAGGTCGCCATCGTCGACGTGGATCTCGGCATGGCGAACCTCGCGGGGTTCGTCAGTCTGTCGCCCGACTCGACGACCTTACACGACGTCCTGGCCGGTGGTGCCTCGATCGACGACGCAAGGTACCGCCTCGCTGAAAACATCGTCGCGGTTCCGAGCGGCAGGGACCTCGAGGAGTACGCCAAAACCTCTCCAGAGGGGCTCAGCGACGTCGTCGATACGCTCCGAGAGCAGTTCGACTACGTGTTCCTCGACGTCGGTGCGGGGGTGAGCCACGAAACCGTGTTACCTCTCGGGCTCGCCGACGCCGTCTATCTCATCTCGACGCCGGAACCGGCCTCCGTCCACGACGCCAACAAGACTCTCGAGCTGACCGACCGCGCTGGCGGAGCCGTCACGGGTCTGATCATCACCTGCACGCGAGCGTCGAGCGACGTCGACCACGACGAAATCGCCGCTCGACTCGAGGTCCCACTGCTGGGGACGATTCCAGAGGACCCGGCCGTTCGCGACAGCATCTATGCTGGCACGCCGTTGGTCGTCCACGAACCGGAGAGCCCGGCGGCCGTCGCCTACCGCAAACTCGCGATGGAGATCGCGGACATCGACCTGCCAGATGCGCCGTCGCCGGAACACGACGACCAGGAAGGCACCAGTGAGCCACCTGGGCGCGACGCTCGACACCCGTCGACGGGTGAGGGTGACGAGGACGACGGCCGGGTCGCCTCACACGACGACGTCTCGAGTGCGATCACCGAGGCGGAATCGGACTCGAGTTAAGCCTCCCAGTCGAGGTAGCCACAGACTCCCCGAACGTTCATCGCCGTCTCGGCGCTCGCCTTCTCCTGGCCCCATATCTCGACGACATCGGGATCGACTGCAGCCGCGAGTGCGTTCGCGACTGCCTCGTCGTCCTCGTACTCGTCACGAACCTCCTCGACCGTTCGAACCCAGTTGCGGAGTATTTCCGCGTACGTGTCGAGGATCGCCTCGAGCCTTCCATCGACCTCGCGAGGACCGAAGTGGGTGTAGAGCAGCACGTCTGGATCGATGGCGGCGAGCATCTCGAGGTCCTTGAGACAGCCCTCGAGGGAGAACTGTGCGGGTGGTGACGTCTCACGGATCCGCTCCAGCGTAGGAATCCAGATGCCGGCGGCGTCACCCGTGAAGACGGCTCGCTGTTCGGGCAGTTCGAAGACGTGCTGGTGAGGCGCGTGACCGGGAGCCTCGTGAGCGCGAAGGGTGTACTCGCCGAGGTCGATTACGTCACCGTCGGCGAGCTCCACCACCCGATCGGCCGGGACGGGATCGGGTTCGGTGTACCAGCGCCACTGATCGCCAACGGCGGCCTTCGTCCCGTCGACGAGTCGCTCGGGGTCGACCAGGTGTGGGGCACCACGCTCGTGGACGTAGACCTCGGCGTTCGGGCAGGCCTCGGCGAGGAAGCCCGCGCCACCAGCGTGATCGAGGTGGACGTGGGTGACGACGATGGCCTGGAGGGCCTCTTGGGCGATGCCGACGTCGTCCAGGGCCTCGAGGATCCGATCGTGGTTGGTCCCGATTCCCGTCTCGACGATGACCGGGTGCTCGCCGTCGAGGAGGTAGGCCGCGCCGTACTCGTCAGTCCCGTACATGCCGGTATCGACATAGTGAAGATCGGTACAGTCGCCGGCGGTGACCTCACGAACGGAGCCAATTGCCATACGAAGACGGGGGACCGTTGGGTCGATAAACGTTGTCCCTGTGGTGGTCCCTCACCGTCGACAGGCAGCCACCCCGTAGTCGCTATAGTGCCAATTGAAACGAGTTACACACCCTCACAGCGAGTGGGCCCAGAACCGGTGCCAAACCGGTTCTACGCCATGGTCTCGTGAGGGTGTGTGCAATGACGTTCAATGGCTACTACAGGCGCCCCGTCGGGCGCGATAGCCAGCGCCTTCGTGGTCGATAAGCACCATACTCGTGGTCGATAAGCGCCATACTCGTGGTCGATGAGGGAGTCCTCCAGAGGTACTCGCTGGCGGTGAATCGCCTCGGGGTCAAGCCCCGGGACATTCTCCTCGATCACCTGTAAAACGGGGAATGGGTTACAGCAACCCCTATTAGTCAGCACCCGTCTACAGTCGACAATGGACGAGGACCCGGAGGAGCGGAGCGTGCTCGTCGTCGGCAACGAGGAGTGGGCGAAGCGCGTCGTGGGAGTGCTCGAGGCCACCGATCTCCCGGTTACAGTCGATCCGTGCGTACCCGAAACCGTGGCACTCGAGGACCCCGAACCCGCCATCGTCGTTCTGGATACCGGGTGTCTGACGCAGGCAGATGAGTTCCTCGAGCGAGTGGAGCGAGCGTGGGAAACGACACACCTGGTCTACGCACCACGTGCCGCGGACGTCGACCCGGTGCGTCTGGGCCAGTTGCTCGAGGACGGAATCGACGACTACGTGCCCTTCGAGGAGCGGGAGGAACTGCTCGAGGGAGCCCTCGAACGTGGACTCGTAGCTGGCGACGCGGCGGGCCAAACGAAGGGCGGGTCAAAGGACCTCGAGGCCATCGCGGCCAATCCCGCGGTGTACCTCTGGCGGGTGGCGGCCGACGGCACGATCATCGAAACGAACGATGCCGCAGGGGCGGTGTCCGAGACTTGTGAGGGGAGTCGATTTGCCGAGTGTCCCTGCTGGCCCGTCGAGTCACAGGGAGCCCTGGATGCCGCAATCGAAACGGCACTCGACGGTGACCACGCGGAGCGACGGGTTACGGTGGGGCGGGGGACCGCCGAACTGACGCTCCGACTCGACGTCAGTCCGACCGCCGACGGGGAGTGCCTGGTGCTCGGGCGGGACGTCACGGACACCGCCCAAACCATCCGCGAACTCCGCCGATCCGAGGAGCTACATCGGGTAACGCTGGCGCACATGACCGACACCGTGTTGCTCACCGACGCGGACGGCCAGTTCACTTACGTCTGTCCGAACGTCCACTTCATCTTCGGCTACACGGCCGAGGAAATCCACGACATGGGCACGGTCGAGGCCCTCCTGGGGCCGGACCTCTACGACGAGTCCGAACTCGAGGAACAGGGTGTGCTCACGAACGTGGAGTGCACCGCGACCGATCGCCAGGGCGAGAGACACGACCTCCTCATCAACATTCGAACGGTGTCGATTCAGGACGGGCGAACGCTCTTCAGCTGTCGTGACGTCACCGCCCGAAAGGACCGCGAACGGGCCCTCACGGCGTTGCACGAGACGGCGCGGGACCTGCTGTACGCGGAGCACAGACACGAGATCGCCGCGCGAATCGTCGAGGACACCGGAGAAGTACTTAGGCTCCCGTTGGCTGCCGTCTTTCTCTTCGATTCGGACGAGAATCTGTTGCGCCCCACAGCGACGACGGCGGCGTTCGAATCGGCGGAGCCGACCTGGCCCGGGGCGGACGACCTCGTCGCCTCGACGTTTCTCACGGACGAGGCGCGGTCGTTCGATGGGCTGGGGCGCTGGCAGGAGACGGTCGGTAACCTCGGGAGTGCAGTCGCGGTCCCCCTCGGCGATCACGGCGTCTACGTCGCGGGTGACGCTGGCGACGAACCGCTGGATCCGGTGACGGTGGAACTCGCGGATCTGCTTGCGGCGACCGCAGAGGCGGCCCTGGATCGCGTCGAACAGGACGCCGCCATGCGGACCAGAGACCGCACGCTCCAGGCACAGAACGAGCGACTGACGACCGTCAACCGACTCAACGAGATCATCCGGGACGTCGGCCAGGAACTGGTACAGGCAGGGACGCGCTCGGACGTCGAGCGAGCCGTCTGCGAGCGACTGACCGATACGGACCGATTCGCGTTCGCGTGGATTGGCGCACTCACTCGAGGGGGCACGGAGATAGAACCGCGGGCGTTGGCTGGGGATGCACAGGGCTACCTCGATTTACTCGGGTCGGGGACGCTCGATCACGGACCTGGATACGAAACTGTCACCACGGGGTCCTCGATGGTGGTCGAAAACGTCGCCGACGACGTGCGGGGGGCACGCTGGCGCTCTGTCGCCGTGCGATGTGGGTTTCAGTCAGTGGTCAGCGTCCCCCTCGCCTACGACGAGTTCGGGTACGGATCACTGACGGTGTTCGCCACGGAGCCTGGCACCTTCGACGAAACCAGCCAGGCCGTCTTCGGTGAACTCGGGCAGATGATCGCCTCCGCGATCGGATCAATCGAGCGCACACACGCGCTGTTGGGCGGCGCAACGGTGGAATTTACCTACACGAGTGCGGCGGGCGAGACGGTGTTCGAGCAACTCGCCTCGGCCGGTGACTGTACCCTCGACCTCGAGGGCGGGTTCCAGCGCATCGACGACGGTGTACTGGCGTTCGTGGCGGTCGGCGGCGCGGCTCCGGACGGCATCGTCGAACGGGCAAGCCAACTCCTCCGGGTGGAGGACGCACACGTCGTTCGTCATACCGAGTCGGGTGGCCTCGTTCGACTCGTCCTCGCCGACTCGTTTCTTCCCACGCGGCTGGCGGAGCACGGCGGCGTGGTGACCGGGATCTCGGCCGATCCGACGGAGACGGTCCTCACGCTCGAGGTGCCAACTGTCGTCGACGGCTCCGCCATCGAGAGCCTGGTCAAGCGACGGTATCCCGATGCACAGCTCGTGAGCCGACGGGAACGGGGTGCAACGACGACCGCGGACGGTCGCCTGCAATCTCGGGTTCTCGAGTCGCTGACCGACCGCCAACTCGAGGTCGTCCGGACCGCCTATCACGCCGGCTACTTCGACACCCCGCGAGAGCGAAGCGGAGCGGACGTCGCGGCGTCACTCGACATCTCCGCGTCGGCGTTCTCGAGACACCTCCGTGCCGTCCAGTCCATCGTGTTCGCGGCGATCTTCGACGAGTACCGGGACGAGTGAGTTCACATTTGAACACCCCACATAGAACGGGGTTCTCAATTGAACCATATTGCCCTTCAGCGTCCGCAAATATTGCACGATATGGCCCCGAGAGAGGCGGCCATCGCTTCACCATGATCGACGCTCCCTACGATCCAGCGACTGAATCGACGTACGAATGTCTCGAGTGTGGCCATCTGGTCACGGCCACGTCGAACCCGGGAACCTGCCCGGAGTGCAACGTGTGCTATCGCAATACCGCGATGCCCCTCGAGTGACGATGGCCACGAGTACCCCACCCGACGTGGTCGTCGAAGCGGAAGACGAAGACGACATTCTCGGGACAGCGCGGAAACAACTCGAGCGGGCAGCCGCCCACGTCGACGTCGACCCCGCGATTCTCGAGCGCCTGCGATATCCCGCACGTGTCCACCGGGTTTCGATCCCGCTCGAGCGTGACGACGGACGGGTCGAGGTCATCACGGGCTACCGTGCCCAACACGACAACGTCCGCGGGCCGTTCAAAGGGGGGCTCCGATACCACCCAGACGTCACGGAGTCCGAGTGTGTCGGCCTCGCGATGTGGATGACCTGGAAGTGTGCAGTGATGGATCTGCCCTTCGGGGGCGCGAAGGGTGGTGTCGTCGTCGATCCGAAATCGCTGAGCGAGGCCGAGACCGAACGGCTCACGCGACGCCTCGCCCAGGAGTTCCGCACGATCGTCGGTCCAGACCACGACATTCCCGCCCCCGACATGGGCACCGGCGGCCAGGAGATGGCCTGGTTTATGGACGCTTACTCCATGCAGGTCGGCGAGAGCTCACCCGGTGTCGTGACCGGGAAACCCCCGGTCGTCGGCGGCTCTCAGGGGCGAGAAGAAGCTCCCGGCCGATCGGTCGCGATCATCACCCGCGAACTGCTCGACTACTACGAGCGCCCGCTCGAGGACACGACGATCGCGGTCCAGGGGTTCGGTTCGGTCGGTGCGAACGCAGCCCGTGCACTCGAGGAGTGGGGAGCCACGATCGTGGCCGTGAGCGACGTTAATGGTGGCATTTACGACGAGGACGGCCTCGACGTCGCCGCCATTCCGACCCATCAGGAACAACCGGAGGCAGTCGCCAGACAGGCCGAAACGACCATCTCGAACGACGACCTCCTGACCCTCGACGTCGACGTGTTGATTCCAGCCGCCATCAGCAACGTCATCACCGCCACGAACGCCCCAGACGTCAGGGCGGATTTCGTCGTCGAAGGCGCAAACGGGCCGACGACGGCCGCCGCCGAGTCGATCCTCGACGACCGCTCCATCCCCGTCATCCCCGACGTGCTCGCGAACGCGGGTGGCGTGACCGTCTCGTACTTCGAGTGGTTACAGGACCGCAACCGTCGTCGCTGGTCACTCGAGCGGGTTCGAAACGAACTCGAGAGCGAGATGACGACCGCGTGGTCGGCGGTGGCCCGGGAGTACGCGGCTGGATCGGCGCTCACCTGGCGCGATGCCGCCTACGTGGTGGCACTCGCTCGGCTCGCCGCCGCCCACGAAGCACGCGGGCTCTGGCCCTGAGACGAGAGCGCGTCGCTGCTATAGTAACAACTGAAACGATTCATACACTGACCGCCGACTCGTCTGGCGATCAGGTGTGCAATGACGTGCAGTGGCTACTACAGTCGATCGAAACGAGGCAAACCCGGGTCAGCGCGTCGGGACGCCCTCGTCCGGCCGCGGCCCATGCCCGTGCCCGGTGGCGTGGTCGAGCGTCGGGAC
This sequence comes from Natrialbaceae archaeon Tc-Br11_E2g14, assembly GCA_001564275.1. GTDB lineage: Archaea > Halobacteriota > Halobacteria > Halobacteriales > Natrialbaceae > Natronosalvus. Next base: position 7,160 of record LKND01000114.1, read on the forward strand.
GGCCGAGACCCGCTGGAAGACGGCTTCCGGATCGCGGTTCCAGTGCCAGTGCCAGCGTGTTTTCACGACACACCAGAGCTTTCGTGCCGTCGACAGCGACGGCTCGTGGTTCAGGACGTCGTAGCCACACCCCCGAATCAGCGCGTGGTGTTCGGCGTACAGCACCGACGCGAGCAAGACCGGCAGCTGGCAGTCCTCGGGGAGATACCTGATTCCAGCAACACCCTCCCGGTAGAGGGATTCGGCCCGACGGAGTTCCTCGGCCATCGCCGTCGCAAACGACTCCGTCATTTCGAAGGACTCGACCTGGGATTCCGTTACGCCGTGGCGCTCGAGGGTCTCGAGTGGCAGATAGATCCGGTCGCGTTCGACCACGTCCTCGCGGACGTCCCGGAGGAAATTGGTCAGTTGAAATGCCTCCCCGAGTTTGATCGCGTGCGGGAGGGCACGTTCGGGATCCTCGGGTTCCATGATGTCGGTCATCATGACGCCGACGGCGGCTGCCGACCCGCGCATGTAGTCCTCGAGGTCGGCGTAGGTCTCGTAGCGATCGGTGTGGATGTCGGCTTTCATCGCGTCGATGAACTCGTTGACCTCGTGATCGGTGATGCCGTAGCGCTCACGGAGCTGGTCGAAGGCGATCAACACCGGGTCATCCGAGGGCTCCTCCCCGAGAGCCTGGGCGCGAAGCGTCTCCAGCCGGCTGGCCTGCGCCTCCGGGGACACCCCCGTGGCATCGTCGACGACTTCGTCGGCGATCCGGAAGAACCCGTAGAGAATGTGCGTCGGATCCCGTACCCGCTTGGGCAGAAACCGGGTCGCGAGGTAGAACGTCTTGCCAGTCTGCCGCTGAATCTCCTTGCCAGCGTGTACGTGGTCCTGTTGCATGGTGTCTTCCGTCGTCGACGTGGGGGACAGCGGACTGATATAGTAATCTTAGTGAAACGCGTATAAAAAAGATGTCCCTCACGAGGCAGGGGGTAATGGGTCGCACGCTATCGATCAGGGTGCGTTCCGACCAGGAAGAAAGTATTTAGTCTCCGGTATGTTAGCGCCGAAACGTGTCTCGGTCCGCCCTCCAGGTCGCCCTCCCCGTCCTGCTCGTGGTCCTCGCGGGCTGTGGCGGGTTCGCGGCCGACCCGTTCGAGAGTCAACCCGACCGCGACGTCTACGGCGTC
>LKND01000040.1 GCA_001564275.1 Natrialbaceae archaeon Tc-Br11_E2g14
ACAGCGGAGAAAATACACGCCCTCGTCCGAGAGGACGCCGACTTCGAAGACGCCCTCGAGACGATCCGCACGGAAGCCGACGAGAACGGCGGCGAGATCGAGTGGGCGGACGTTCGTGACGACCTCACGAGTGGGCAGTGGGGTCGATTGATCGAGAAAGGGGTCCTGGTCGATGGCAAGGATGGGTTCGAAATCGCCGATCGGGAGGCGTACGACGACGCCCTCGACGGCGACGGGGACGATGTCGAGGCTGACCTGCCGGAGATCGACTCGGAGGCGTCGAAGTGGTCACAGTGGGACAAGATGGCCGGGCTGGCCTCGGTGCTGTTCATGGTCGGGTACTGGTTCGACTCCGTACGCGACACCATCGGTGGCCTGATCGACGTCTTCCTCGGCCCACTTGCGGCGACCATGCCGTTTTACACCGTCATCCTCGCCATCGCGATGATGACGGGGCTGTACTCGACGCTCCTCCAGGCGAACTTGATGAACATGGAGCGGATGGGCAAGTACCAGGAGCGCATGAAGGCCATGCAGTCGAAGCGCTCCGACGTCCAGGAGCGCAAAAAGGAGGCCGAAGAGCGGGGCGCGAGCGAGGAGGAACTCGAGCAATACGAGGAGGAACTCGAACAGGTCCAACAGGAGCAGATGGAAGCCATGGCGGACAACCTCGGGATGTTCAAAGAGCAGTTCCGTCCAATGGTCTGGATCATGTTGTTTACCATCCCGCTGTTCCTCTGGATGTACTGGAAAATCCACAGCGTCGGTGCCCAGACCGTCGATGAGACGGTCGTCATGCCGATGATCGGGGAGGTCGAGTGGAGCGAGGGCGTCATCGGCCCGCTCCGGGCGTGGATCGTCTGGTACTTCCTCTGTTCGATGGGATTCATCCAGCTGCTGCGAAAGGCACTGAACATCGATATGTCGCCGACCTCGAGCTGACGCTCGTCTTTTTTGAGTTTTGATTCCTTGATTGTCACCTGCCGTCCCCCGTCATCCAACTGGTCCTCTCGAGAACGCCTCCCTCGAGCGATGCAAAACGCCTTTGACTGCTCCCATCACAGATTGCGTATGTTACTTACCGTCTCCGGCCCACCTGGTGGGGGGAAGACGACGAATGCGGAGCTGTTGGCTGCAGAATTCGATCTCGAGCACGTCTCCGGTGGCGACATCTTTCGGCAGTTGGCCGACGAGCGGGGGTATACGCCGCTCGAGTTCAACAAACTCGCCGAGGAGAACGACCAGATCGACCGCGACCTCGACCGCCGGCTGCGAGAGATCGCCGTCGAACGCGAGAACGTCGTCCTCGAGTCTCGTCTTGCGGGGTGGCTGGCGGCCGAGCAGGCGGATCTGAAGTTCTGGCTCGACGCCCCGCTCGCGGTCCGTGGCGAACGAATCGCCGAGCGCGAGGAAAAGGACCCACAGCGAGCGATGGAGGAGACCCGAGCGCGGGAGGCGAGTGAGGTCCGTCGCTACCGCGAGTACTACGGCATCGAGTTCGACGATCTGAGTATCTACGACCTCTCGGTGAACACCGCCCGCTGGAGCCCCGATGCCGTCTTCGATACGCTCGTGACGGCCGTCGAAACTTACGACGGGGCCCACGACGAGGGGAAGACGCCGGTCGACGTCGACGGCGAATTCTGATGATCCGCCGTGGCCCGCCTGCCGAGCGCTCGCCGAGGCAACTGCTCCAGTTCGGCGTGGTGAATCTGGATAAGTCCCCTGGCCCCTCCTCCCACCAGGTGAGTGGCTGGCTCAGAGACGCCGTCGCGGACGCCCTCGAGGACGCCGGTGCGGACCCAATCGATCGTGCGGCACACGCGGGGACGCTCGATCCGAAAGTCACCGGCTGTCTCCCAGTCATGCTGGGGACGGCGACCCGACTGGCTCCGGCCTTTCTCGAGGGGCGCAAGGAGTACGTGGCGGTGCTCGAATGTCACGGCCCGGTGGCGACGGATGCCGCGGACGTGGTGGCGGAATTCGAGGGACCGATTTATCAGAAGCCCCCGCGCAAGAGTGCCGTCTCGCGGCGTCTCCGTGTGCGTGAAATCTACGATCTCGAGGTACTCGAACGCGGTGATCGTCAACTCCTCCTTCGTATCGGGTGTGAGAGTGGGACCTACGTGCGAAAGCTGTGTCACGATCTCGGACTAGCACTCGGCACGGGTGCGCACATGGGTGACCTTCGACGGACGGCGACGACCCCCTTCGACGACGCGACGCTCGATACGGCCCACGACGTTCTCGACGCGCTGGCCTACTGGCTCGAGGACGACGATCCCAGTTTCCTGACCGATGTAGTCCATCCGGCCGAACGGATGCTCGAGCACCTGCCGTCCGTGACCATCGCCCCGAGTGCGGCCGAGTCGGTGGCGACCGGTGCGCCGGTCTACGCCCCGGGCGTCCTCGAGGTCGAGGCGTCGGCTCTCGAGGGTGGGTCGGGTTCGGGCGAGCCACCGCTCGCGACCTGTTACACCCCTGACGGTGCAGCGGTCTGTCTCGGACGGGTGGTTGGCGATCCTGACGCCGCTACGGGAACGGTCGTCGACCTCGAGCGCGTGCTGGTTTGACTTGGCTCGGTCCCGAGGCTGTCCTGGGTTTGTCCCGGCCAGCACTCGAGTGGATCGGCATCCGATTCGGTCCCGACACTTGACGCGGGCTGTCGACGCCTGGCTCCTGCAACCGACAACGGTGTCTCGGCTCTACAGGCAGAGCAGGCCGGGTGCCTCGGGGTCAACCCCGAGGCAGTTACCCAGAACGAGGAACTCTGTAGTGGTGGCTCGCGGGCGTTCGTTCGTCGCCCCAACGCCACCGGACGGACACCATCGGCCCACCTAGCCGGCTGCTTCCTCGACGTCCTCGTCGTCGACGCCGACGGCCTTCGAGACGTCGACGTCGTCGGGTTCGTCCTGACCGCCGACGAGCATCTCGCCGTCGGGCCCCTCGACGTAGGCGTTGTCGGCGAAACCGCCCTCGGCGTGGGGGTGGACTGGATTCTCGAGGCGTTCCGGCGTGGACGGGGCCTCGGGAATTCCACCGGCCGGTTCGAACTCGCCCAGCGGATCCGCGATGGTGATGTCCCAGGTCTCGAAGAACTCCCGATAGCGCTCGTAGTGGGCCTCGAGTTCGTCCGCTGGGAACTCCATCATTTCGGTCCAGCCGTGGTTGTAGAAGTCGAAGTTCGCCTGGATGTGGGTGATCTCACGGGCTTCGGCCTCTGAGAACCCCGCGCGTAGGGCCTCGAGATAGGTGTCCATCGTGGCCTCGAAGAGGCCGTCGAGGTGTGCTTTCCGCTCCTCGGCGTGGGCGGGATCGGCCTTCTTCGTGAACACCTTCGTGTGCAGTCGAACGAGCCCCGAGACGGCAACCGATCGGATGACGGGCGTCTCGAGGGCCTTCCTCGAGGCGAAGTGACGGGCGTTTTGTCTGAGTTTCATACCCCCCTTTGGGACGGGAGCCTAATGAGCGGTGTGGACCAGGATAAGTGGGGGTAGGAGTCGGTAGGGATGCTCCCTCGGCATATGAAACGAGTCGCTGCAAACCCCGACACTCAGGGAAGCCGAACGTCCAGTGGTGTGTATGCACGGTGCACGTTTGACAGTCGAGATAGCAACCCACTTTAACCCCCGTTCCGAACTTTTCGGACATGAGTGAGTACGTCATCATCGGCGATGGAATTTCGGGCAGTTCTGCCGCCGAGACGCTTCGGGAGGAAGACCCGGAGTCGTCGATCACTGTCATCACCGATGAGGGTGAACCCCTGTACAATCGGATCCTGATCAAAGAACACGCCAAAGGGAAACTACCCGAAGCTCCGATCTCGATTCACGACGAGGAGTGGTACGAGGAGCGCGACATCGACCTTTCGCTCAATACCCACGTGACGACGGTTGACACCGACGAAAAGGTCGTTCGAACCCACGAGAAAGCCGACATCCCCTACGACAAGTTGCTGATCGCCACCGGCGGCACGCCCACGCAGCTGCCGGTCGCCAATAGCGATGCCGAGGGGATCCATCACTTCTGGACGTTTCAGGACGCCCGCCGGATTCGGGAGAGCGCCGAGGCAGCCGAGGACGCTGTCATCGTGGGTGCAGGTTTGCTGGGCATCGACTTCGCTGCCGTCTGCGGAGCCCAGGATGTCGACGGCAAGTTCCTCATGCGTGGGGATCGCTGGTGGCGCTATGCCCTCTCGAGTGAGGGTGCGGAGATCATGCACGAGGGGATGCGTGAGGTTGGCGTCGAACCGGTCTTCGACAGCGGCGTCAGCGAATTCGAGGTCGACGGCGACGGTCACGTCGAGGCCGCGATCGACGCCAACGGCGATCGGTACCCCTGTGATTTCGCGGGCGTCGCCATCGGGCTGACGTTCAATACCGAGTTCATCCGGGACACGGATATCGAGCAGGACAACGGCATCGTCGTCGACGAGTACATGCAGACGAACGTCGAGGATGTCTACGCCGCTGGTGACCTGACTCAGTTTTACGACGTGTTGCTTGGCGAGCAGGCCCAGAACGGCTCGTGGGGGTCGGCCAAAGAGCAGGGTCGGATCGCCGGCGTCAACATGGCAGCCGGTGACAGTGCGGAGGAGTTCCAGTGGGTCTCCTCGTACTCGATTACGCACTTTGACTTTCCGTTTCTCTCCTTCGGTCACCCAACGCTGGGTGACGAACACGCCGAACGTCGGTACTCCGATACGGAGTGGCGACGTATCGCGTTCAAGCATGGGAAGGTCATCGGAGGGGTGCTGATCGGCGATCTCTCCGCCCAGAGCAAGCTCAAGCAACTCATGCGCGAACAGCGCGTCGTCTCCGATCAGGCCGAGGTTTTACTGGAGAAACAGGTGGATCTCGACAATCTCGCCCCTGCTCAGGAGCAGTAATCGCCGTCTTTTTTCTGCGCCCGTCTCCGCTCGTTCCTGAGCGGACTGCTCGGCGGAAATCGTCGGTTGGCGCTACTGAGTCGTGACACAGCGACGGAGGCCCAGTCCAGAGGCTGCCAACCGGGAGCTCCGGGATTGGGTGCCACTGCGGGTCCTCGAGAACCCAATCGATAGTGACAACCGAAAGTCACTGGACACCGAACCGACAGCCGTGTCGCCAATCAGTGTGTAACTCGTTTCAGTTGTCACAACACCACTCGGCGGTTCCGGAAACACTGTCTTTATATATAATGTGAACATTGGTAACAATAAACATGGCAACGAGCGATCGACGTCCACCACAACAGCCCATCGGCGTCCAGCCGACGACATCGATCGACGACGGGGCCCGTGTGCGCCACATCGACGAGTTGAGTGAGGACGCGCTGGAGCGGTTTCTGGCGCTCCTCGATGGTCGGACACCGATCGTCGGGCCGACGGCGGACCTCGAGCATGGAGACGTCGTCGTCTTCACCGAGTACTACCGAATCACGGTGCGATAGCGCGAGACGATGTGAATCTCAGGCCCACCGTGAGCGGCGTATCGAAGCCGTTTTCCGCCGGTCACGCCAACCCTGGCGTATGAACGGCGGAAGCGACATGACCCTCGCATTCGAGCTTGAGGCCTTGCAGGCGCTGGCATCGCCCGAAGCCGTCTTCGACGATGCTCGCGGCTGGAGCTCCTACGTCGGTGTTGTCTCGGCGGAGCCGACCTACGTTGTCACGAACTTCACGCGAAAGAACCGGGTCCGGCAGGACTTCTTCTCCGGCCCGCGGGGCAAACGCGAGAGCCTCGAGAGCGTCAAGGCACAGTTCGATACCGAACGCCACGTCTTCGTTGGGGTGAGTGAGGAAGACGAGGTGCTCGCGAAGGAGGTTGACTGGGAGTTCCTCCACGTCGATGACGCCGCCGAGGCGGCCGGCTGGGCGGTCGCAAGTGAGGAGTCGGAGACAGCGGCGGCCGAAGACGATACCCGGGACGACTGGCCCTGACCGAATGGCACCGCTGTCCGTTTTCGACGCCATCGACGAGGCCTTCGCTCGCTGTGGGACCCGCGAGGGAGCCCTCGCGCTGGCCGCTATCCTCACGACGCAGGTGTTGTTGCTCGTGGGTATTCAGAGCCAACTGTCGACCCAGCGTGAGCAGTTTGGCGATGACGAACTTCCCCTGATCGATCCGTCACTCTGGCCCGAGACGTTTCCGCTGGCCCTCGAGGTCCCGCTCTGGTTGTCCACCCTGCTGTGGCTGTCGATGCTGGTCGGGTTCGTGGCGGCCACGGTCGGTGCTTTCCGTATGCTGGTCGATACCGTTCCCGAGGCGACCGCGTCGGCAGCCTCGGGGACCGCCACTGCCCCACGTCCCTCGTGGACCCATCGTCTCGGGCGGACCACGTTGCTCGCGGTCGTGGCATCCGTGGTTGGCCTCGTCATGGTCGGGGTCGGGCTGGTGCTCTTCGTCATCCCCGGTCTGGTCGTGGCGACGGCGTTCGCGTTCACGCACCCCTACCTCGTGACGACGGAGGCGGGCGTGCGGGAGTCGATGCAGCGTAGCGTCGCGCTCGTCCGCGGCGCGTGGCTGCGGGTCTTCGCCCTGCTCGTGGTCATCGTCCTCAGTTTCGTCACCATCAGTTCAATCGGGACGTTCGTCTACGCGGGTCTCGAGTCGATGCCAGCACTGGCCGAACTCCTCAACCTCGTCTTCGGCGCGCTGGCGTGGCTCTACGCGTTGGCGCTTCTCGCGAGTGGGTTCGATCAACTCGAGGCCCAAAGGGTGGCTGAGTCCGCCAAGTGGGCCGACATCGACGACGAGTTACTCCCCTGATGGTGAGTCGTCGCGCTTATCAGCGCGCCAGACCAACACGACACAATGGCTGAACCCCGCGTGCCCGGCGGCGACGGTCGCCGGCTCGCCTTGCCCTGTGGCGAGACGCTCGATCCTCACGACATCGACCTGGGAATGCGCGAATACAGCTGCACCTGTGGTAAGACTCACGCGGTCGTCACAGACGTCCATCCACCGTCCCGGTTCGTCCCGGAATCACTCGTCGAGATTCTCCGCGAGACGGTGGAGACCGCGGACGACTTCGAGGAGTTCGGTACCCCGCACGTCCTCGGGGTTGTCATGGAGGAGTTTCCCGAACAGGTCGTCGTTCATGACGCGGCCGAGGACGGTGCCGTCGGCTACACACTCCTGTGGGTGACCGACTTCGCGTCGCGTCGACTCCACGTGGTCGTCGTCGAACTATTGATCGAACTGATGGAACACGCCGTCAGCCACGCCGAAGACGACGACGCAGTGACCGATTTCGAGCGCCAGATGCTCGAGTTCGACGTCGAGGCGTTCGTCGACCAGTACCGATCGACTCGGGATTTCGAGAGCGAATACGACCAGCCGGTTTGAGCCCGATGGCGGGCCATACTGCCTGCAGGCTGACGTGTTTGACTGTCGATTCGCTGCGCTCAGGAATCTCAATGCTTCAACCGTGAGTTGCCATGCCCCTCGACACGATGGCCAGCCCGAACCCGGTCCCACCGGGATGTCTCACGACTCGAGAGCGGTTGGCATTTCCGGTGGTTGGGGTGATGGATCGACAGAGGCGGTCCCCGTTATCGGCGCACAGCCTGGCTCCGGGACCCGTCACGCTTGTCACCGGCTGGTTCGCCACCGCCAAAAGCGGTTCGGCGGCCCCGATATTCGAAATTCGAAATTCTATTTCGAGAATCGCATCATTTCGTGGCCCTTATTACGATGTGCGCACTCCAGTCGAACAACGAATGGCTACGGATCACGACACCGCTGGCGACGGACGGACGATTCTGCTGATCGGGAGTGGCCCGATCCAGATCGGCCAGGCAGCCGAGTTCGACTACTCAGGCGCACAGGCCTGTCGCGCCCTGCAGGAGGAGGGCGCACGGGTCGTACTGGTCAACTCGAACCCGGCGACGATCATGACCGATCCGGAGATGGCAGACCGCGTGTATCTGGAACCGATCACCACCGACGCCATCGCCGAAATTATCCGCAAGGAACGGCCGGACGGCGTCATTGCCGGCCTGGGTGGACAGACCGGCCTGAACGTCACCGCGGAACTCGCGGAGGAGGGCGTCCTCGAGGAGTACGACGTCGACATCATGGGTACCCCACTCGACACCATTTACGCGACGGAGGACCGGGACCTCTTCCGCCAGCGGATGGAGAACATCGGTCAGCCCGTGGCGCGGTCGACGACCATCTCCCTCGATGCGGGCGAGTCGGTCACCGAACTGGACGAAGCCGATCTCGAGGATCGGGTGGACGCGGCAGTCGAGTCGGTCGGCGGGCTCCCCGTCATCGCTCGGACGACCTACACGCTCGGGGGCTCCGGTTCGGGCGTCGTCGAGGACCGCGAGGAACTGCTCCAGCGTGTTCGCAAGGGATTACGCCTCTCCCGGAACAACGAGGTCTTGATCACCGAATCGATCGCCGGCTGGGTCGAACTCGAGTACGAGGTGATGCGGGACGCCGACGACTCCTGTATCATCATTTGCAACATGGAGAACATCGACCCGATGGGGATCCACACGGGCGAATCCACGGTCGTCACGCCCTCGCAGGTCATCCCGGACGACGGCCACCAGGAGATGCGCACCGCGGCGCTGGACGTCATCCGCGAACTCGGTATTCAGGGCGGCTGTAACATCCAGTTCGCCTGGCGTAACGACGGCACCCCCGGTGGCGAGTATCGCGTCGTGGAGGTCAATCCCCGTGTCTCCCGTTCGTCGGCCCTGGCCTCGAAGGCCACCGGGTATCCAATCGCTCGCGTCACCGCGAAGGTCGCCCTCGGCAAGCGTCTTCACGAGATCGAAAACGAGATCACCGGCGAGACGACCGCCGCCTTCGAGCCGGCCATCGATTACGTCGTCACGAAGGTCCCGCGCTGGCCCAAGGACAAGTTCGACGACGTCGACTTCGAACTCGGGACCGCGATGAAGTCCACGGGAGAGGCGATGGCCATCGGCCGCACCTTCGAGGAGTCGCTGTTGAAGGCCCTGCGCTCGAGCGAGTACGAGCCAAGCGTCGACTGGGCCGACGTGAGCGACGCCGACCTCGAGGTCGAGTACCTCGAGACGCCAACCCCGGATCGCCCGTACGCCATCTTCGAGGCCTTCGAGCGTGGGTACACCGTCGACGACGTCTGTGCACTGACGGGCATCGAGGAGTGGTACGTCGAGCGCTTCGAGCGGGTCGCCGACGCCGCGGTGGCTGCGAGCGAGGGCGATTTCGCCGAGGCGGCCGAACTCGGCTACACGAACCAGCAGGTCGCCGCCCGTGCCGGTGCCGACGTCGGTTCGGTCGAGGGTACCGTCCCCGAACGCACGTTCAAGCAGGTCGACACCTGTGCCGGGGAGTTCGCCGCCTCGACGCCGTACTACTACTCCGCCCGAGACGCAATCGAGTCCGGGGCGTCGCCCATCGCTCACGATGAGGTGCAGGTCGACACCGATGTCGAGAGCGTCGTGGTCGTCGGTGGTGGTCCGATCCGCATCGGCCAGGGGGTCGAGTTCGACTACTGTGCGGTTCACGCGGTCCGGGCACTGCGCGACATGGGCATCGAGGCGCACGTCGTCAACAACAACCCCGAAACGGTCTCCACGGACTACGACACCTCTGACGGCCTGTTCTTCGAGCCAATCACGGCAGAGGAGGTCGCGGACGTGATCGAAGCCACCAACGCCGACGGCGTCATGGTCCAGTTCGGTGGTCAGACCTCCGTCGACATCGGCGATCCGCTCGAGGACGAACTCGAGCGCCGCGGCCTCGACTGTCGGATTATGGGGACGAGCGTCGAGGCGATGGATCTCGCGGAGGACCGCGACCGGTTCAACCAGCTCATGGACGAGTTGGGGATCGCCCAGCCCGCAGGCGGTGCGGCATACAGTCGACAGGAGGCCTTCGACCTCGCGCACGATCTCGGATATCCCGTGCTCGTGCGCCCCTCATACGTCCTCGGCGGTCGCGCGATGCGGGTGGTCCACGACGACGCGGAACTCGAGAGCTACATCGACGAGGCCGTACGGGTGACCCGAGACAAACCCATCCTGGTCGACCAGTTCCTCCAGGGGGCCATCGAACTGGACGTCGACGCCGTGTCGGATGGCGAGGACATCGTCATCGGTGGCGTGATGGAACACGTCGAGAGCGCCGGCGTTCACTCCGGTGACTCGGCGTGTATGATCCCACCACGCTCGCTCAGCGACGAGGCGATGGCTCGCGTCCGCGAGGTCACCGAGGATATCGCGACCGCCCTCGAGACGGTCGGCCTCCTCAACGTCCAGCTGGCGGTGACGGGGCTCTCGAGCGAGGGGGGTCCCGCAAACACGGATCGGGACGTCGAGGTGTACGTCCTCGAGGCAAACCCGCGCTCGTCTCGAACCGTCCCGTTCGTCTCGAAGGCCACCGGCGTCCCGATCGCGAAACTCGCGGCGAGGGTGATGGCCGGCGAGCGCCTCGCGGACCTCGACGTCGACGAACAGATCCCCGACCACACCTCGATCAAGGAGGTCGTCCTCCCGTTCGACCGTCTGCCTGGAAGCGATCCACGGCTCGGCCCCGAGATGAAATCCACCGGCGAGGTCATGGGCACCGCGAGTGACTTCGCGACGGCCTACTGGAAGGCCCAGCAGGCCGCCTACAACGACGTCAGCGCTGGAACGGCCATCGTGGACCTCGAAGTGGACGGGTTCGACCAGCACTTCGACGTGGAGGCGTTCGACGACGCGCCAGCCGCCATCCGCCGCGGCGAGGTCGACTTCGTCGTCAGCGACGACCGCGCCACCCTCGAGATGGCCGTCGAGGAAGACGTCCCCTACCTGTCGACAGTTGCCAGCGCCCGCGCCTACGTGTCGGCCCTCGATGGGTTCGACGGTGACCTCGAGGTGGCGGCCGTAACCGATCGTCCACACCGGGTGGCGAAGTGGGGCAACAGCTGATCGTCAGGGTACTCGAGGGTGACCTGACGGCAATGTCACCGAACAGCGTGCGGTAATCCGGTGGCGACGAATCACCGAGGTGAAAGGATCGGCAAATAATATATGGATTCGTGGCCATTCTAGATGGTGGTGTGCCATGACCGAACACCCACGGCTATGGCTCCTGCGTCGTCGATTCAACCGTTATGACCTCGATCTCGCGGTGATTCCGATGTCGTTCGTGTCGATGGCCCTCGCCAGTAGCTTCTTCGGCATCTCCCTCGAGACGGCGATGGTGATCGCGAGCGTCATCGGCCTCCTCGCGATGCTCGACGGTATGGTGTTACGACCGCCCAACGCAACGAATGGGACCTAAGTGGGATCATGCTCGCAGCGACTGGCGGTCGACGAAGTCGTGATGTCGGTCGCCGATCCGTGAGGGAACCGGCCGCCGGGAGTTCGTCTCGATCCGAGGCGTGATGACTCGAGTCCCTCACGCACAGCGACAGCGACACCTCATCGGAGTGGGGGATACACGAACGCATCCTGGAGCCATTGGTGCACGACCGGGTTGATTCGCTCGAGCGGGCACCTCGCCTGCATCTCCCTCAGCGCAGTCCGCGCGCCCCCCCTACGGTCTCGTAGGCCTCGAGGTAGCGCTCGACGACGTGATCCACGTCGAGAGCACGAAACGAGTCGTCGAAAGTTCGGTGCTCGAGGTCACCAGCGTCCAGAATCGCGTCGGCGAGTTCCTGCTCGCTCGTGGTCCGGAACCCGCGGTCTAACCCCTCGACGAGTTCGTGGGCGGCCGAATCGGTGTGGTACTCGACGATGCCGATGCACCCGGCCCCCAGTGCCCACGCGAGCTCGGTCGGGAAGACGCACTCCGTGGCCGTCTGTGCGAAGACGTGCGCGCTCCGGTAGGCGGCGATGCGCTCCTCGAGGCTACACTCACCGGCGAACGTCACGCGGTCGTCGATTCGCAAGTCCCGCGTCAGGTCCTCGTACATGCCCCGCTGGGGGCCGTCACCGATGACGGTCGCTTGCCAGTTCCGATCCCGGAGTTCGGCGAGGCCGAGCAGCAGACTCTCGAGGTTCGCGCCCTCGTCGAGCCGTCGGGCGTAAACAACGTCCGTTCGGTCGCCCGGTTGGGTCGCCTCGATACGATCGAGATCGATCGGGTTCGGGATCACGCTGATCCGATCGCCGGACCCGCCGCCTTCCCGCACCCAGGTGTCGACGAGTCGGGACGGGGTGATGATCCGATCCGGTTTCCGAATCGCCCCGCGGTGCCAGCGGTCGTCGGGGATTCCCGCGCGATCGGTCGGTCCGTTCTCGGGGTCCGACTGGGAGCCACCCTCGTACCACTCGACGACCAGGGGTGCTCTGGCGAGACGTCCCCCCCAGTTCGCGGCGTGGACCTGCGTCGGTGGGGTCGCGCTCGCGTGGATCACGTCCGGACCGATCGAGCGGAGCACGAACGGGAGCCGGAGCAAGAACGATCGACGTGCCCGACGGTCGACCGAGACGGCGTGGTACTGAATTCCGTCTCGCTCGAGGGTTGACGTCACGCCGGACCAGAAGCCGGCACAGCAGACGTGTACCTCGTGGCCGCGACCGGCAAGCAACTCGAGAATCCGAAAGAGTCGTGCGTTCGTCTCGGTTCTCCGGTGATGGATGGTCTCGAAGGAGACGAACGCGAGTCGCATCTAGCGGAGCAGAGACAGTCAGGGGGTAAAAATATTCGTCATTTTCACGGGTGGCCCGCTGACCCTACGAATCGAAACAAATTAGCCATCCGCTTGGCTAACTGGAGGGCATGGGAACGTATGACATCGAACGCTATCTGAACGTGCGGAGCGCGTACGGCGCGTCGATCGGACCTGATGGCGATCGACTGGCCTTCCTGATGAACACGACCGGGACGCCACAGATCTGGACCCTCGAGGGACCCCACGAGTGGCCCGAACAGCGAACCTTCTACGACGAGCGGATCACGTTCGCCTCGTGGTCCCCGGAACGGCCCGAACTCGCGTTCGGCATGGACGAGGGTGGCAACGAGCGCGCCCAGCTCTACCGCCTCGACGCGGAGACGGGTAAAATCCACGAGTTGACGGCCATGCCCGACGCGAAACATCGGTGGGGTGGCTGGAGCCACGACGGCGATCGGTTCGCATTCACTTCGAACCGTCGCGACGAGGCGGTGTTCGACGTCTACGTGCAGGATCGAGACGAATCCGGTGGCGCAGCCACGCTCGTCCACGAGGGCGACGGTTGGCTCACTGTCGGTGGGTTCTCGCCGGACGATTCCAGGCTTCTCGTGGTGGAGGCCCACTCCAACTTCGATCAGGACCTCTACACCCTCGACCTCGAATCCGGCGAGATGCGTCATCACACGCCCCACGAAGGCGACGTACGATACCGGAGCGCCTCCTGGTCACCGGACGGGGCGGGACTGTATCTGTCGACCGACGAGGGTGGTGAGACGCTGTCGTTGGCCTACCTCGACCTCGAGACGAACGCGCTGTCGGTGGTCGACGACGGCGGCGGGTGGAACGTCGACGGCATCGCTCTCGACGAGGAGAGTGGCCGGTTCGTCTACTCGCGCAACGTCGAGGGCTACACGGAATTGACGGTGGGGGAACTCGTCGGCGACGATCCGACGGCGTTCGAAACGTTCCCGACCCCAGACCTCCCGGGCGGGGTCAGCGGCGGCATCAGTTTCGGACCCGACGGCGAAACCTTCGCCTGCTCGACGACTGGGGATACGGTGAACACGAACGTCTTCGTGATCGACGTCGAAACCGGTGACGCCGACCGGTGGACCCTCGCGCCCACCGCCGGTATTCCCCCGGAGACCTTCCGCTCGAGCGATCTGGTCCACGTCGAGAGTTTCGACGGACTCGAGGTGCCGGGCTTTCTGACCCTGCCGGCTGGGGCGGACGCTGCTGGAGTCGATGCTACCGGCGACGACCACGCCGACTCAGACGGCTACCCGGTCATCGTCGACATCCACGGCGGCCCCGAGAGCCAGCGTCGGCCCTCGTTCTCGAGTCTCAAACAGTACTTCGTCGACCGTGGCTACGCCTACTTCGAGCCGAACGTCCGGGGTTCCGCTGGCTACGGAAACGAGTACGCGAGCCTCGACGACGTCGAAAAGCGCATGGATTCGGTGGCAGACATCGCCGCCTGTGTCGAGTGGCTCGCCGACCACGGGGCCGTCGATCCCGACCGGGTCGTCGCCATGGGTGGCTCCTACGGTGGCTTCATGGTTCTCTCCTCGCTCACCGAATACCCCGACCTCTGGGCGGCGGGCATCGACATCGTCGGCATCGCCAACTTCGTCACGTTCCTCGAGAACACCGGCGACTGGCGACGGGAACTCCGGGAGGCGGAGTACGGTTCCCTCGAACACGATCGCGAGTTCCTCGAGGAGATCTCGCCGATCAACAACGTCGAGTCGATCGAGGCCCCGCTGTTCGTTCTTCATGGCGAGAACGACCCGCGGGTCCCCGTCGGTGAGGCCGAACAGATCGTCGAGCAGGCCCGTGACCAGGGCGTCCCCGTCCGCAAACTCATCTTCGAGGACGAGGGTCACGGCTTCTCGAAGCTCGAGAACCGTATCGAGGCCTACTCCGCGGTCGCCGAGTTCCTGGAGGAACACGTATAGCCGCCAGCAGCCGTTGACTGGTGGCCCTCGAACCGTGACCGCGAGCTGGTGACCGACGACGACTGGCCGTCCGAACGCTCACGCAACTCACCAGTCCAACTCGTGTCGCTTAACCTACCTCGTGACCCAGGGTGGATATGCAGTACCGTCGCGCGATTGCTGGCCTCGCAATCGCACTCGGTCTCGTCGCCCTCCTTATCTACGGCGTCGGCTGGGCCGAGGTCGTCGCCCTACTCGGTGACGCGAGTGGGATCTACGTGGGCGCTGGGGCCATCTCCGGGGCCCTCATCCTCGTCTTTCGGGGAGCCGTCGTCGACACCCTGTTGCATCCGGTTCCAGGTCGAGCTCGAGGCGTGCCTTTCGGGCTGGCCTTTCTCGGGGGGTACTTCGCCCGGAGTGCCCTTCCCTGGGGGCGCTCGACTGGCTCGCCGATCATGGCTTACCTGCTCGCCGCAAACGGCGACTCGGCCTTTGAGGACAACCTCGCCGTGGTGGCACTGGCGGAACTCGTCGTCTTCGCGGGCAGCGTCGCTGTGGGAACCCTGGGGATACTGGCCTATCTCGCCACCACTGGCGACCTCGAGGCGCTGTCCCACCTCCTCGAGGAGGCCTGGGAAACCGGTTCAGTTTCGGTCGTCGCGTTCGTTGGCGGTGCCTTCCTCACCGCGCTTGTGCTCGGCACCGTGATCGTCTACACCCGGCGTGGAAGCGCGCCATTCCTGGCGTTCGGCCGAGCCACCGCTCGCTGGGCTGACGCTCGCCTCCAGTCGATCCCCAGGGTCTCCAGCGTCGACCCGGTGAGCAGTCGACTCGAGGGGTTCGTCCGCACGCTCGAGACGGTGAGTGCGGATCGCCGAACCCTGTGGACGGCCATCGCCATCGCGTTCGCGAGCTGGCTCGTGAACGTCTTCCCGCTTTATTTCGCGCTCCTCGCGCTCGGGGTCGAGGGGTCGTTCGCACTGGCGTTGCTCTGTGCGCCGCTCGCGACGATCGGCGGGGTGATCCCGCTTCCGGGAGGTACCGGTGGGATCGAGACGGCCCTCGTCGTTTTGCTGGTGACTCTCGGCGGCCTGAACCCGGAACTGGCGACGGCCGTCACGCTCCTCTACCGACTCAGTACGTACTGGGTCCATCTGACGATCGGTGGTGCCGGGGCTCTGGTGCTGTCGGCCCGCGGCGAGCGAACGCTCTCGGTGTGATCCGGTCGCTCCCGGTGTCCTCTTCGGGACCCTCGTCATTGTCTCCCGGTGGTCACCGCACCCGGCTGGCGATCGCCTGGAAATGGCTATCGTAACAATTGAATCGATTGACACTCCCTCACAGTGAGCCATGGTCTCGTGAGGGTGTGTGCAATCACTCCAGTGGCTACTATAGAACGGACCGACTCAGCCGATCACGCCCGTCCGCGTCGCCACATCTCGAGCCGCCCGCTCGTTCATGCCGTCCCCGAGGATCGTGTACCGGTCTCGGATCTCGTGGCAGGTGGTCAGCGCCTCGATGACCGTCTCGTCGTCGATACCCAGTTCTGTGGCCGTCGTCGGCGCGTCGATGCTCGAGAGTGCGTCACGGATGTCGGTCCAGATGCCCTTCTCGCCGCCGTGGAGATACGCCGTCATGATCGAGCCGACGCCGACCTGGTGGCCGTGGAGGGCCGTTCCCGGTGCGAGGCGATCCAACTGGTGTGAAAACAGGTGTTCGGCCCCGCTTGCGGGTCGCGAGGAGCCGGCGATCGACATCGCCACCCCCGAGGAGACGAGCGCCTTGCTCACGACCCAGGCGGAGTCCTCGAGCCCTGGCCGGATCATGTCGGCGTTGCCGACGAGGATCTCGGCGGTCATCTCCGAGAGTGCCGCGGCGTACTCCGAATAGGGAACGTCCTTGAGCCGGCGCGCGAGCCGCCAGTCCATCACGGCGGTGTAGTTCGAGATGATGTCGGCACAGCCGGCGGTCGTCAGTTCCCAGGGGGCGTTCGCCAGCACCTCGGTGTCGGCGACGACGGCCAGGGGCGGTTCCGCCGCGACACTGTGGCGGGTGTCGCCGTCGGGAACCGACCCACGATTGCTCACGATGCCGTCGTGGCTGGCAGCCGTGGGGACCGAGAGAAAGCCCGTGCCCAGGTGATCGGTCGCCATCTTCGCGATGTCGATGGCCTTCCCCCCGCCGATGCCGATCAAGTAGGCAGCGTCTTCGGTCTCGGCAGCCTCGATGACAGCCTCCACGGCGTCGAAGGTCGCCGATTCGACCGTGACGATCGCCGGATCGATGCCGGCCTCGGCGAACTCGGCTGCAATCGGCTCCGCAGCCAGTTTTCGCGGGGTCGGGCTGGTCACCAGGAGCGGTCGCCCCTCGAGGTGCAGGTCCTCGACCACATCGACGGTCTGCTCGAGGACCCCGTGGCCGACGAGCACGTTCCGTGGGAGTCGAATCCACGTGGATTTTTCGAACATACTGGGGATCACGGCGGACAGTATATAAAGCCGTTCCGTCACCGAGTGTTTCCATCTCGGGTGCAGTACCGTCGGGTCGCGGTCCCCACCCCAATTGCGGAGGTGCCACAACGTCGCCTCTGACCCACCGATGATCCCGCCGGAGCACGTGGATTTTAGATGGTGCGACCACGAGGAGTTAGCTATGTCATCCGGAGACTCGGGGTGGCGCGTGGGGGTTGACGTCGGCGGCACCTTCACCGACGTGGTCACCGTTCGCGACGGCACCGTCGACGTCACGAAGACCCCGTCGACCCCCGACGCGCCCGACGAGGGCGTCGTCGACGGCCTCGAGCAACACCAGGTAGCCGACGGCGGGGCGGTCGAGCAGGGGACGTCCGATTCGGGCCCCGAGGGTGACGGCTTCAGCGACGAGGCCGTCACCTTCTTTGCACATGGAACGACCGTCGCAACGAACGCCGTCCTCGAGCGCGAGTGGGCCGACACGGCGCTGCTCACCACCGAGGGATTCAGGGACGCCCTCGAGATTGGACGACAGGCCCGCCCCGACATATACGACTTCGACGTCGTCAAGCCGGACCCGATCGTTCCCCGCGAGCGTCGCCTCGAGGTGCCAGAACGCCTCGACGAACGCGGGCGGGTCGATCGGCCGCTCGAGACGGACGCCCTCGATGCCGTCGTCGACCGTCTCCGTGAACTCGATCCCGAACCCGAGAGCGTCGCCGTCTCCCTGCTCTTTGCCTTCGAGAACCCCGATCACGAGCGCGGCGTTCGCGATCGTCTCGAGGCGAGTCCCCTCGAGTGTTCCATCTCGATTTCGAGCGACGTGCTCCCCGAGATCCGAGAGTACGAACGAACCCTGGCCACATCGCTCAACGCCGCGCTCAAGCCGGTCATGGACACCTACCTCGGCAGGCTCTCCGATGGGCTCGAGGATCGCGGGGTGCCCACCTCCCTCGAAATCATGCAATCAAACGGTGGTCTCATTCGGGCCGAGCGCGCTCGAGAGCGCCCGATCAACACGCTTCTATCGGGCCCCGCCGCGGGCGTCCAGGGGGCCGCCCACGTGGCCGGCCTGGGTGGACTCGAGGACGTCCTCACGATGGACATGGGTGGGACCTCCTGTGACGTGTCGGTCGTCCAAGGTGGTGCGCCCGCTGTCTCCACCGACGTCGAGGTGGGTGAGTATCCCGTCGGCGTCCCGATGGTGTCGATTCACACCATCGGGGCTGGCGGCGGCTCGATCGCCTGGATCGACGACGGCGGGGCCCTCCGGGTCGGGCCGACGTCCGCCGGTGCCGTGCCCGGCCCGATCTGTTACGGTCGAGGGGGTGAGCAACCCACCGTCACTGATGCTCACCTCCTGTTGGGCCGGCTCGACCCCGAGGCACTGCTCTCGGCGGACCTCGAGGCCGACGTCGACACGGTCGAGCAGCGGTTCAGGGATGCCCTCGCGGAGCCGCTCGGGATGGGCGTCCGCGAGGCCGCACAGGGCGTTCTCGATGTCGCCAATGCGAACATGGAGCGCGCCTTGCGGGTCGTGAGCGTCGAGCAGGGCCACGACCCGAGGGACTTCGGACTGGTCGCCTTCGGCGGGGCCGGTCCGCTGCACGCGACCGCGCTGGCCGAAGGCCTCGACGTGCCCACGGTGGTGGTGCCCAGAACGGCGGGCGTCCTCTCGGCACTCGGCTTGCTCATAACCGATCACATTCACGACTTCAGTACGTCCATGGTTCGCCCTCTCGCCGACGTCGATCTTGGGGCGATCGACGCCACGCTCGAGGCGTTCGAACGGGAGGGGGTCGATCGCCTCACAGGCGACGGTCGTGACGAAACCAAAATCACCGTCGAACCGGCCCTCGATCTCCGCTACGTCGGTCAGTCGTTCGAGCTTTCCGTCCCGCTCGATCTCCAGGGCAGTGACACGGTAACCGAGGGGGTCCTCGAGGACGCCGCCGAACGTTTCCACGACCGACACGAGCGACGCTACGGCCACGCCTCGCCGACGGAACCGATCGAACTCGTGACCGTTCGATGCCGGATCCGTGGCTCGGTCGAAACGCCCACCCTTCGGGCAGGGGTCTCGACCGGCAAGGCTGCCGACGCCCTCACCGGCGAACGACAGATCGGGTTCGACGGAGCGGTCCACGAGACCCGGATATACGACCGTGGCCGGCTTCCCGCAACCGCCGAATTCGAGGGGCCAGCGATCGTCGAGGGGCCCGAAAGTACCGTCGTCGTCCGCCCCGGACAAACCGCGCGGGTCGACGAATTCGGCTCGATCATCGTGGCGGTGGACCAATGACGGCTGCTGACGTGGATCCCATCACCCTCGAGGTGATCCGTAACGCCTGTGCGGCCATCGCCGAGGAGATGAACGCGAACCTCATACGGAGCGGCTACTCCCCCAACATCAAGGAGCGACGGGACTGCTCGTGTGCCATTTTCGACGCGGACGGCGCGATGATCGCCCAGGCAGAGAACATGCCGGTGCACCTGGGGGCAATGCCGTTCTCCGTGGCAGCGGCCCTCGAGCGCTATCCCCCCGAGACGCTCTCACCCGGTGATGCTGTGCTGGTGAACGATCCGTTTCGTGGCGGCGCACATCTCCCCGACTTGACCCTGGTCACACCCATCTTCACCGACCTGGCCAGCGAGAGACAACTCGTCGGCATCGCCGCGAACCGTGCCCATCACGCCGACGTTGGCGGGTCGACGGCCGGAAGCGTCGCCGCCGATTCGACGGAGATCTACCAGGAGGGGATCCGCATCCCACCGGTCAAACTCTACGAGGAGGGAACGGTCGTCCAGGACGTCCTCGACCTCGTTTTGGCGAACGTTCGAACCCCCGACGAGCGACGCGGGGACCTCCGTGCCCAGCAGGCTGCCAACGAGACCGCCCGCGAACGATTTCGGGAGCTCGCGACAGATTACGGCGTCGAGACGCTCGAGACCGCCATCACCGAGGTTCAGGACTACGCGGAACGACGGATGCGCGGGTCCCTCGAGGACATCCCGGATGGGACATACACCTTCGCTGACGTGCTGGACGACGATGGGCAGGGTACCCACGACGTGCCGATCGAGGCAGCGGTGACGGTCGAGGGGAACGCGGTGACGGTCGATTTTTCGGGAAGCGCCGCACAGACCCCAGGCGTCGTCAACGCAGTCTTCGCCGTCACTGCGTCGGCGACGTACTACGCGATTCGCTGTGTCACCGATCCGGATATCCCGGCCAACGAGGGTGCCTACCGGCCGATCGACATCGAGGCCCCAGAGGGGACTGTCGTCAACGCCAGCCCACCTGCGGCGGTCGTCGGCGGCAACCTCGAGGTTTCCCAGCGAGTGACCGACGTCATTCTCGGTGCGCTCGTTGAGGTCGCACCCGAGCGAGCGATCGGGGCCTGTCAGGGAACGATGAATAACGTCACCTTCGGGGGTACCGATCCCCGCGACGGCACGCCCTACGCCTTCTACGAGACCCAGGGTGGTGGCTTCGGTGGTCGGGCGTCGGGTGACGGCATGGACGGCGTTCACGTCCACATGAGTAACACGATGAACACGCCCGCCGAGGTGTTGGAGACGGCCTATCCGCTCGCGGTCGAACGCTACGAGTACCGACCCGACACGGGCGGCGCGGGCGCCTGTCGAGGTGGGCTCGGGCTTCGCCGCGACATCCGCGTCCGGGACCACGAAGCGACGTTCAGTCTCCTCGCGGACCGCCGACGACACGCACCGTACGGTATCGCGGGTGGTCTCGAGGGTGGTTGCGGCGATGACAAACTCCGCCGTGATGGGGTGGAACGTGACCTGCCGGCGAAGACGACCCGCACGCTCGAGCCCGGTGACGTGGTGAGTATCAGAACGCCTGGCGGCGGTGGCTACGGCGACCCAGCGGATCGGGACCGAGCGGCGATCGAACGTGATCTCGCGGCTGGCAAACTCTCACTCGAGACGGCGAAGGCGGTCTACGGCTACGAGCCTGGTGAGGGGAAGTGACTTGCCAGGCCGATAGCTGAACGGGTAGTTACGCGAGCGATCCGGCGAACAGACGACCCAGACGGCCTCGAGGCGACGGGCCGTCATCCCGCGACCCGCCTCGAGCACTGGTCAGTGCACGGGATTTCTGGCCGGGGCTTCGTATAAAACTGTCCGCCAGAATGTAACCGCTTGAGGACAGGAATTGAGTAGGCTTCGATTACCGCGCCCCCTGGCGATTACATGGTATCCAGGATGCCCAGAACCCGTTCCTCGCTCTCACGATCGGGGTCGTACTCGCTCCCATCTCGGTCGCTAATTCGGTGTTCCTCGACGGTCCGTACCATCGCCGTCTCGAGGGGCGTCGACTCCCAGCCGAGTGCAGCGAGCTTTGCGGTCGAGAGAACGTGAGGATAGTCGCGATAGAGGATGTAGTCATCAGGAGTGAGTCCGCCGGCCCCGAGCTCTCGTGGGCCGGCGTGTACGATATCGACGTCCTCGTCTGCGGCATCGGCGATCAACTCGACCATCTCCTCGAGGGTCACGAGTTGCCGGTCGCCGACGTTGTAGAACTCGCCAGGGTCGCCCTCCTCGGCGACAATCCGCAGGGCACTGGCGACGTCCTCGACGTAGCCGCGATGCCAGATGTTGGTGCCGTCACCGGGAACGACCACGCGGTCGTACGTGAGGACGCGGTCGATCCAGAAGTCCACGCGCTCGGTGTAATCGTGTGGCCCGTAGACGATACACGGCCGGACGGACGCAGCGTTGACGCCGCGTTCGGCCGCCTCGACGACCGCGCGATCGCCCTCGGCCTTCCGGTTGCCGTAGGTGTCACCGGTCTCGTCGGTCGCCTGCTCGGGCGTGCACGGTCGCATTGGCGTCTCCCCTTCGCGCTTTGGGATCTCCTCGCGGCCGTAGGCGTCGCCACTCGAGATGTAGACGTAAGCCTCGACGTCGCTGAAAATCTCGGTCGCCGCGCGGACGTCTCTGGGATAGTAGGCGACGCAGTCGAAGACGGCGTCGGGGTTGGCTGCCGTGCGTGCGGCCTCGAGTGCGGAGTCGTTCGTCCGATCGCCCTCGATCCGGTCGACGCGGTCGTCGTCGGCGAAGGGATTCTCGTGATTGCCCCGGTTGAAGATCGTAACGTCGTAGTCGTGAGCGAGCAGGTCCTCGACGAGGTGGCGGCCGATGAAGCGGGTGCCGCCGATGACGAGTGCGGTGTCCATACCGGTCGCTCGAGCCTTGGTGCCTAAATGCTGCCGGAGTCGGTGATCTGTGGGTACGCCCACGGCCCCGTATCAGGGCACGATGACCAGTTTACCGAGGAAACTCTCGTCCATCACGTCACGCTGGGCAGCTGCTGCCTCTTCCAGGCCGTACTCGTCGGCGATCTCGATCGAGAATCGCCCACGCTCCATGAGGGTGGCGACCCCACGGAGGGGGACGCGCAGATCGGGGGTGTTGAACATGCTCATGAACTGGTAGCTGACGTCCTTCGAGCGGGCTGCACCGTCGTTCGTGAACCCTGGGTCTGGCCGATCCTCACCGATACCGACCACGCGACAGCCATCGGCAGCGACGTTCGCATCGAACTGCAGGTAGCGATCGAGTTTGTGATCGAGTATCGCGTCGACACCGCCGTCGCTCGCCGCGAGGACGGCGTCCTCGAGGTCCTCGCGGCCGTACTCGAGGACCGCCTCCGCACCGAGTGCCTCGAGGTCGCCGTGATAGCGCTCGCTGGCAGTGGTGATGACCTTGGCACTCACCGCGTCGGCGAGTTGGACGGCGGCGTGGCCGACGCCACCGGAGCCGCCGTGGACGAGACAGCGTTCGGCGGGCTCGAGGCTCGCGTGATCGATCAGTGCTCGCCAGGCGGTACAGGCAACGACGCCGGCGCCACCGGCCTCGGTCAGGTCGACCCCGTCGGGGAGGTGGACCAGGCGATCGTCCGGAACGGTGGCGTACTCGGCGTAGCTACCCTGGGCAGTGGCGTTCCCGATGCCGGTCCCGAAGACGCGGTCACCCGTTTCGAATCCTTCGACCCCGGAGCCCATGTCGACGACTGTCCCGGCGACGTCGACTCCGGGCGTGAACGGGAGTTCGACCGGTGGGTACGAGCCATCCCTGAAGTAGGTGTCGACGGGGTTGACCCCGGCTGCGGCCACCTCGAGCAGGAGCTCGTCCCGGTCCGGTGTGGGTCGCTCCGCGTCTTCGACGGACAGTACCTCCGGGCCACCGTGCGTTGACAGACGGACAGCGCGCATGATGGGTGGACACACGGCACAGTGGCTCTTAAGTCCACCCGAGTCGGCGAGCGGCGATGACTGCTGTCTGGCACCCGTCACGACCTCCACGATCGATCGCCAACGTTCATTAGCGAGGCCTGCCTCTGCCAGCACATGGGATTCGACGAGATGGACGTCGATACGATCTGGATGGATGGCGAGTTCGTCGACTGGCAGGACGCACAGATACACGTCCTGACTCACGGACTTCACTACGGGACCGGTGTCTTCGAGGGGGCACGGTGTTACGACACCGAAAACGGGCCCGCGATCTTCCGCTGGGAGGAACACGTCGATCGACTGTTCGATTCGTGTAAACCCTACGAGATGGAGATCCAGCACGATCACGAGGAGTTGACTGAGGCGACCAAGGAACTGATCCGCAGTCAGGACCTCCCCTCGTGTTACATCCGTCCGATTGTCTTCTACGGCTACAACAGCCTCGGTGTCAGCCCGGGTGATTGCCCGACTCGAACCGCCATCGCCGTCTGGCCGTGGGGGGCCTACCTCGGGGAAGAGGCCCTCGAGGACGGTATCGACGTCATGGTCTCGTCCTATCGCAAGCACGCCTCGAGCCAGATACCGACCAACGCCAAGACCACGGGGCTGTACGTCAACAGCCTGCTGGCAGGCGAGGAGGCCCGCCGGAACGGCTGTGCGGAGGCCATCGTGTTGAACAAGGAGGGCAACGTCGCGGAGGGGCCAGGCGAGAATCTGTTCCTCGTCCGTGACGGCGAGATTTTCACGCCTGGGCTCTCTGAGTCGATCCTCGACGGCATCACGCGGGACTCCGTGATCCGGATCGCCCGCGACCTCGGCTACACGGTCCACGACACCGTCTCGATCTCCCGTGGCGAACTCCACACGGCCGACGAACTGTTCTTCACCGGATCGGCTGCCGAAGTCACGCCGATCAAGCAAGTCGACAACGTGACCGTGGGCGAGGGTACCCGCGGGCCGATCACCGAGGAGATCCAACAGCGGTTCTTCGACATCGTCGAGCGCCGGACCGACGAGTACGACGAGTGGTTCGAGTACGTCTAGTGGTGGTCGAACCCTGAACTGACGGGTGGTACCGATGTCTGTCGATCGGTAGCACCTTCGGTCGACGTGTGGAGCGGCCACGCCAGACCGGTGGCTGATGTATAAAATCGAACGACGATGCGTGATTCCGCGTCCCAGTTCACGTCTCGAGAGTGGCTACGGCTCTTCATCGTCGGACTCCGGGGAGGTATCGAACGGTGGCGCTGGCTGGGTGGCCGACTCCGGGCACCTCTCGCCGTACCGGTACAGGTAGGCGTGCTGGTCTGTCCGGAGTCGACGCTCGAGATACTGCCTCGCCCCGCGTCGGGTCAGGCCACCCATCTCCACGACGTCCGATAGCGTGGTCTTCGTGGCTCGAAACCAGCGGCGCACCGCACAATCGTGGTCTCGGCTCTCGACGGCGACGAGCGCACCCCGCCCCTGCTCGCGGCCGTCGAGCAGGGCCAGCCAGCAGACCCGATGGGCTCGAACGTCGAAATCGGTGTCCACGAGATAGAGCGTTTCGTATCCACAGGGATCGAGGAAGTCGGTGAGGATAGCGTCGAGGGCGACCGAGTCGGCGAGGATCTCCGCGTCGATGCGACCCTGGGCGAGCGGGGTGTCGACGGTGAGATACTCGAGGAGGTTGAGGTTCTGGCCACCCCAGTGGCTGTACCGGAGGTCATAGAGGTGATCCGGTCGCTGATAGGCCACGAGGGCTCTATGTCCCATTCGACCTCCGTCGGACCCCGATCGCTGGGGAGTACGGGCCGCAATCTCGACTGGTGGCGGGAGTCCTTCTGCGGTGGTCCACTGGTTGGATCGGACCCGGCGGATCCCGAGACTCGGCGTGTTGTGTTCGCGGTCGTTTGGTGCAAGTGACGAGTGTGTGGTGTCTGGCGTTCACTGCATCGCCTCGTATCCGCTCTGGGAACCGATCCATGGCCACCCTGGTCCCGTGGTGGTACTTGAAGTTCCAGCTCCTGTTCGGCCCCGGAACGCAACGCCGATACGCCTCGAGGCCCGCAGCCACCCCAATGGGTTACGATGCACTGGTGTTCGACAACGACTGCGTGTTGACGACCCCGACTCGGACCGCCCCACTCGAGCGGGCAATCGAGCGGGGCTTTGGGAACCGCGGCGTCGAGGACCCGTCCCCCGAAGACGTTCGGGCCCTACTCTCGCCGACCCGAGCGGACCTCGAGGCGGTCGCCGGGCGCTACTCGGTGTTGCCGGATCGGCCCTGGGCCGCCCGCGAACGCGCCGCCATCCAGGTCCAGCGCGAGGAGATCGAGCGGGGGGAGAAGACGCCCTACGACGACGTCGAGGCCATCCGTGGACTGGCCACCCCTCGAGCCATCGTCAGCAACAATCAACACGAGACGATCGCCACCATCGTCGACCACTTCGACCTCGAGGGATTCGACCCGTGGCTCGGTCGGGAGCCGACAGTGGCCGGCATCGAGCGGAAGAAACGAGACCTCACTATCTCGAGCAGGCCCTGACGGAACTCGACTGTTCGAACCCGCTGTACGTCGGGGACAGCTGGGTCGACGTCGCCGTGGCGGATGCCCTCGACATCGACTCGGCGTTCATCCGTCGCGATCATCGACAGGACTATCGCTTTGCCGACTACGGATTCGACGGAAGTCCGACCCACGAAATCGAGACCCTCGAGGCGGTTCCGGCGCTCGACCCCCTGGAGTGAGCCCCCGTTTTGGGGCATGGTTGGCGCCACCGGCGACGATCGGTTTGGTGACCATAACCCCCAATACGCCACAGTCCTGATGACCGTACATGACCGGGTCCGCCCGCACCATCTCCCGTCGCTCGTTCGTCCGGAGCGCCGTGGCCATCGGTGGCGTGAGTGCCCTCTCGGCCTGCCTCGATCGGGAGGGCGACGACGCGCCCCCGGCCGGCGTGGACGCCGAGGCGTTCGACACGCTTCCCCAGCGACAGCACGCCTGGACCGAGTTCCTCGAGACCGACGACCACGGCAACCCCACGTCGCCGGAACACCACGTCTGTCTCCACCTCGAGTACGTGGGCGGCGGGCCCACGGCGGCCGAACGCGAACAGGTCGAGGCGGCGTTTCGAACCCTCGAGCAGGCCTACGACTGGAGCAACGAGGGGTTGCTGTTCACCGTCGGGTACGGCCCACGCTACTTCGAACGATTCGATGCGGACCTCCACGAGTCGGTGGCCCTGCCGGAGCCCACCGCACTCGCGCCGATCGAGGATCCGGAGGCCGACACGTACGACGCCATGATCCACCTCGCGAGCGATCGCGGGTCCGTAGTGCTCGCCGCCGAGGAGGCGCTCGCGGGCACCCTCGAGGCGGAACAGGATGACGAAGACGGCCACCCGGAACTCAACGGCGTGGCCGTCGAGGAGACGCTCGATGGCGTCTTCGCGGTCGAAGAGCGTCGCACGGGGTTCATCGGACCAGGCCTCCCCGCCGAAAACCAGTCGGGGATCAGTGGCATTCCCGACAGCGAACCGGTCGACGAGGAGGCACCGCTGTTCATGGGCTTCAAATCGGGGTTCAAAAAGAATCAGGCCACGGAGGATCGAGTCTCCATCCAGCAGGGACCGTTCGCCGATGGGACGACCACCCACCTCTCGCGCATCCGTCTCAACCTGAGCCAGTGGTACGAACAGGACAGCCGGGAGATCCGTGAGCGCAAGATGTTCTGTCCCGCCCACGCGTCGGAGAACAAAGTCGAGGGCCCCGGCGACAACCTCGGCGACTCGAATCAGGTCGCCGGCTGTGCCGAGCGGACGCTCGAGGACGCCCACGAGCACGGCATGGTCGGCCACGCCCAGAAGTCGGCGCGGGCCCGAGAGGAGGGGCGACCGATCATCCTCCGACGGGACTTCAACTCGACCGACGACGGCGAGGCGGGCCTCCATTTCCTCTCCCACCAGCGCGAGATCGTCGACTTCGTCGAGACGCGCCAGGCGATGACCGGCTCGGACATCGCCGACGAGTCGGCAATCGGGGCACGAACGAACAACGGCATCCTGCAGTACATGACGGTCCGCAGTCGGGCAAATTACCTGGTCCCGCCACGCGATTATCGCTCGTTGCCGACGCCCGATCCCGAATCGATCGAGCTGTAACTGTCGCCACAGGATCCCCACCGATTACGTCCGCTGAAGACGAGACTGCCGATCATGACAACCACGAACACCGTGCCGACGTCACTCCGATCCCGTGGCCCGTTCATACTCGCCGGCGCCGGTCTGGGAACCGCGCTCTCGTTGTTCGAGGTCGCCGGCGGCTGGTTCGTCATCGCCGTCGTGATCGGGCTCGTCCTCACCGGTGAACTCGTCCTCACTCTCGAGTCACGATAGCGGCGGCCCGATCGACGGCCCGTGTCCTGACGGGTAGTCGCTCTCACCCGCCGATTCAAACGGTACTACCCGTATCGACCAGCATGGGATTCCCCATCATCGATCCCTCCGACGCGCCAGGTCGTGATTTTCGGACAATCTGGCGGGACGCCGGCCTCGAGACACTCGGCCGTCAGTTATAGTAGCCACTGAACGTCATTGCACACCTGATCGCCAGACGGGTCGGCGATCAGTGTGTCAATCGTTTCACTTGTGACTATAGGTCACCGCCAGACCCGCTGAACAGTTTCCCCTCGAGTACCACGCACACACCGAACCGGAGGAGGCACGTACGTGATCGAGGGAACGATGGCCGTCGAGACTCCTTCGGACGCTCCTCACGTCGAAGCCGGTGAACGGTTCCTCGTCGGACCCGGCAACCCCCACCGGGCGGACGCACCCGAGGACGGCGACGGACCAGTGGTCGTCTTGGCAATCGGCGCGCCGTCCGTCGACGATGTCGCGGTGTCCGAGCCCTAACGCCCCGACCGATCGAGGCAAAGTGAGCTCGTTTCCCCCGCTCGAG
>LKND01000115.1 GCA_001564275.1 Natrialbaceae archaeon Tc-Br11_E2g14
GGTGGTCCCGATGAGTCAGGCCCGCCTGTCGCAGTTCGGCACCGAGTCGGATGTCGACTTGTCGGTCCTCACTGGAGCCGAACGGAAGGCGTACGTCGCCTGTCGTCTCAACGGCATTGGCGTTCGTGAGCACGCCCGCGAAACTGGCCGGTCACCCGGAACGGTCGGCAACCTGCTGCAGCGAGCCGAAAAGCGGTTCCAGCGGGGTAGCCGATGACGGTCGACACGTTCGTTCAGTGTGCCCCCCACGAGGGAGATCTCCATTTGATCTTCGACGAGTATGGGCTTGGGCCGTACTTTGCAATGGATCGAATACGGAAGGACCACACCGGCTGGCAGACCGAAGGTAAACCTACTCGGAGTATCGAATTCGACGGCGATCGGTGGGCGTTGTGTTACGATTACGACACTGACAACCCGCTCGACCCGCGGGACCACAAGGGCTACCACCTCCAGACGGTGCCCGAATTTCGGTTCTACTTCGTCGCCCAGGACGAACTCTACGACGGCGAACAGGCCGACCAGAGTAGTCGTATCCGTGGTGGTACCATCACAGTCAGGCCGCGGTGGCCGAAGCTGACTGCCGACGGCAAGCCGGTTCGGGGCGTTCCGAATCTCGGCGGGCCGTACATCGACGTACAGATTCAGGCGAGTAACATACGCCACGAACTCTACCACCAGCTCGCCCTCGAAGTCATTTCGGCGTTCGATGTGAACCCGAAGTACCTACAGAATCCGCACGAGATCAGTAATTGGAACGACGCGGCGGTGTACGTCCGGGTTCGCCGAAGCGAAAGCGGGCCGATCTACGCTGCCGACGGCCCGATCGCCCGAACCCACCAGCTGCTCGAAGGCGACCGCGAGGGGTTCCGCCAGCACAAGGAGGATCACCGGAAGCTGCCGGGCTACTACGTGTCGACGCAGATCAGTGACCAGCGAGCCCACGATCTCATCAAAGGCCACCAGCTCGGTAAGGAGATCAAACACTACTATCCGAAGCATCCCGAAAACAGAGAGCCCGACGACCCGCTGTACCACCCGAAGCTCGAAGTCTCCTACCAGACCTCGATCACCGAGGAAACGGTCTACTGGGGCGACGAGGACGACATGATACGAGAGCTTGAGGAAATGCTACTCAACACGCTCGAATGGGCCGAAATGCCCCTTCGAGGCGGTGAGCCGTTCTTTTCGGATGTGTACTTTACTGCGCGTGATGGTCGACAGCGCTCACGGAAGCTGGTCGACTGCCCGTTGCCGAAGATCCAGGACGCCCAAGAGACGGCGGTCATGTCACTGTGGGGGTCGACTACCCAGAGCGACAAAGACGTGATCGAGTACCTGTTGTCCGACGGCGGAGAGGTATCGCCGTCGAAGGCAGCCGAGGAAACAGGCTACTGCTACCGGACGATCCGCGAGGTGTTGAATCGGTGTGAGTCGGTGATTCGTCACACCTACGGCAAAATAGAGATCGAGAGCAAGCACCAGCGAGATCTCCTACTCAAACGGGTTCGGGCTGCCGAGAAAGGCTTTCGTGAGACCATCGAAGATGCGGTTTTGACGACTGCTGAGGCCGCCACAGATCGGATGCGCTCGAAGTGGTCGCGGGTCCGGCGCAAGTACAACATCACCGTCGACACCGATCCCGACGACTGCCGGAAGCTGGTGAAGGTACGCTACGAACCCGAAGACACCCACGAAGCCCGTGAGGTGGTCAAGTCGATCAAAAACGCTTACGTAGCCACCCACGACGACCGCGGCGGTGCTCACGGTGTCCACGCCGTGTTGCAGCTCGTCGACGGCACGCGGAAGCGGTACAAGAGCCTTGAAGCGAAAACACTGGCTCCAAAGAAGGGATCGAGTCGAGCCCGCGAGTATCGACGAGCTCTCGAATCAGTGAGCAAAGAAGAGTGGGAAAGCCACCCGGCGACCGGAGGTGAGTACATTTTGGACACCTGACGGCCCGACAGCTGAGAGGCATCGCTCCCACAGTAGTTTGTTTTTGAAAGTACACTTGTGTACTATTCCGTTTGAACAAGTAGAATTTAATCAGAAATTGAGATAGTCGTCTTCGGCGGCATGGGCATGGGCTGATTCGAGATCGAACCGGAACCGGGGGTTCCCATTTTCCGTTAGGAGGTGTGGCTAAGGCCACATCAACAAAATACCACAGCCCCCCTCGTCGACTTCAGTCGACGCGAAAATTTTAGAAAACGTCCTCGATTGCCAGTTTCCCCTGCTGGGAATCACGGTGTGACCCGCCCCCGTGCCACCGAAGCAGCGGAAGGCTCGACGCCGAGACCGCCGTCATTTTGAGCACTTGTGTTCCCCGACCACGTTGACGGTAGACTGCAAAGCCGTACATCCCGCCCTGCTGCCGGAGCCGATCGTGGTATGCCCGGTAGATTTTGAAGTTCCCCGGTTGGCCGTCAGCGTGCCGGTGAGCGGTCGCTTTGAACTCCCACGGTCGACCATCCTTCAGCCCGTCATACCAGCTCGTGTCGACCCGCTTACCGTCCCGCACGAGATCGACGCTGTACCGATCGGCGAGGGCGTACTCACAAGCAGTACCGTGAGCATTTGCTCGATGGCTCGGCATCAGGTCACCCGCCCGCGCCTCACGCGCACTTTATATATCAACTTCCGGACAGTCTCACGGACCGGCCCATCGGTCGCCTCGCTCCGTCCAGGAGCGAGCGATGGGCGTGGGCTACAGTAGTACGCGGGGGGCCGACAGACGCCGACAGTCAGACACCCCAACGCCGTCATGCAGTCCATGCCTCCACCCTGTCGATGGTATCTGAGTGTTCACCATCTTCGATTTCGTGCCACCTATCGCCTACCCAGTCCTTAGCGAATGGGACGAATTTAGCCGTTTCACGGTATGACATGCCGTTATTCTCTACACACTCTTTGACCGTCCACACCGCGCAGTCGTATGCAACGCTGCCCGGTTCGGGTTCGTCACTGTCGGCGTCGTCAGAACCGCCCCAGGACCACACAGCAGGGTCCTTCGTGTCGTATCGCCAGTCTGTCTGAGGGATACCGTCAATCTCGAAACGAACGTCTTTCACCTCGCCCGATTTGATCCGATCAGCGACCACAGCCCGCTTTTTACTCGTTTTCTTGACAATGACACCGAGCCGCCACAGTAGCGGATGGATCGAACTCTCGTCGTGAGCAACGTAGATCAGCAGCCCGTTGTACTTGCGGATCTTGAACACCAGCGGCCCCATCTTCTTTCGCATGAGGTAGCCGCTTTTTCCGGTCCCCGAACCGCCGCTGCTGAACTCGTCGCCGATGAACAGCTTAGGCGACTGTGGCACTTTGAGCGGGTCGCCGTCCTGTTTCACCCACTGATCCAGCGTTCCGAAGTTCGGGACGAACCCGGTCTGTTGCTCACCGTCCTGGTCGGTCCACGAGTCGACTTCTTTCAGCGTCGGGATGTTGCTGGCGACCTGCTCGATGCCGAGTAGGTGAGTTGCCCGCTGTCCGAACAGCCCGGCAAGGTCGGTCTTTCCGGTTCCCATCTCGCCGAGTATCACGATCACCGGAGCCGGCGACTCTATGATTTCATCCACCTGCTGAATGGCCTTCATGCCGCTAATATCGGCTCGCTGGTTCGTGTCGCCAGTGAGATGCTTGAGGCTCTGCGTATCGCCGTGAGACAGGGCTTCTCGGCCTGTCTCGGTGGCAGCGTTGGCTTTGATCGTCTGGACCTCTCGAAGCCCCTCAGCGGTCCCTGGCATCTTGTTGGGGCTTTGCATCTCGTCCAGGTCGTAGCTGCTGGATAGGATCGACAAGTACCGGCTCACCTCAGGATCTCGAACAACTCCCGTGTGTGGGTGCGCGTCCGGATCACGTTCGGCGTAGCCGTCGACGTGCTCGCGGAACTGTGCGGGCGTGTAGATGTCGTTATCGTCAGTCATCGGCTGCAGCTCCCTGGCCGCCGCTGCTCTCGCCCATGCCCATGCTCGACCCCGGCTCGTCGGGGATCGCGTCGTCGGCCACGTCCTCGAACTCAACTGTTGGCAGATCGCTTTCGTCAGTTCCCTGAATCTCTGCCTCGAAGCTCTCGAACACATCTTTGACCGCCGACTTGTCCAACATCGTCCCCTTTTCGCGGGCTTCGGCGGCTCGGTTGATGATTCGAGTCTGGATGTCTGCACCGAGTTCGTTCACCGAATCGCGCATAATCGACAGCGCGATGTGTGACTCGGTGAGTTTCTCGTAAATCGCGTCCATATGGCTCTTAATCGTCCATATCTTGGTGTCTTCACACTCCGAGAGGTAGACGCCTTTCACTCTCAACTCTCCCACGTCCTCGAGGTGCTCGAACTCTTGGACACCCCACGCTGAGCCGCCGTTGATCGGGTAGGGTGCGGCTCCGTCGACCGTCTTTTCCTTCCATACCTCCGGGGTGACGTAGTAGTGCTTAACCAGATCGCGTCGACCGTCCACCTGGTGGACTTCGACCATCCGCCGTTTCCGTAGCCATTTGATGAGCACTACGAAAAAGCCGAACAGCGCCGGGCCGAACAGCAGCAGCACGGCGAACCAGCCAATCACGATAGGTGGGATTCCGGGGAGTTGGGGCCGGAAGATCACCAGTGCCGCGCCGAGTGACAACAGGAACCCGGCTATCAGGATTTGACCCTCTGCCAGCAGGTAGGTGAGTCGGTCCGACCAGCTGCCGAAGGTCGTAGATGTATCGCTCATGCCTCGATCACTCCGCTGTCTTCGGTCCAAATGACGTATCCAGCCGCGCCGAGAGACAACAGCACGCTGAGAATCATCCCGGTGAACAGTCCCGACTCACCGCCGAAGTATTGGAGCGGGTTGTCTCCGCTGGCATCCATCTCGGTAGCCAGCCGAACTGTGCCGCTCCCGCTGCTGACTCCGACTGTGTGGCCGCCTTGGAATGAGGTGACTGACATGGTGACGGTGTTCGTTCCGGGTAGGACCCGCTCGTTTGTCTCTGGAACTCTGGTTGCTCCAGCCTCACCCAACCCCGCCATTGCGTCGGCAATGGTCACCGATCCGGGGCGGTCGGCCTCGATCTCCAAGGTCACCGACCCGTCTCCGAAGTGGTAGTCGACTATGCGGGTGTTGTCATCGAGTTCGATCACGTCAGTCTCGTTGGTGGTGTCCTGTGCAGCTGCGGGTCCGACCGCGGCCAGCCCAAAGCCCACGCTCAACAGGACAGCCGAAATAAGAATAACTCGGTGCATGGTTAGCTGAGTGGGTTGAGTGCTGAGAGGATTCCAAAGACAAGCACCATGCCGACGACAGCGATACCGATGAGGCCGTTTGCCTCACCAGACAGTACGTCCTCAACACCAGGTATTGAGATACCGCCGCCCTGAGCGTCCTCGTACTTCTGAATCAGTTCCTCGTGGCGTTCTTGCTGATCTTGCCATTCCTCTTCGGTGATGTAGTTGTCATCGTCGTGTGGTTCCGACCGCTCGAAGTTGGTTTCGTCGTATTCGTTGCCTTCGGAGTCAGTGAATGCGACAATTTCGAACTGTTCTTGCAGTTGAATGGTTTCGTACTGTGTGGTGTTTACGTCGGCGTAGTAGTCTATCTGTTCAACCTCAGTAATCGTGTCTTCGAGTTGGTCAGAGAGGTCGACTGTCCATTCGTCGCCGTCGTCGTTTTCCGTTAGGTCGTCAGTAACGAACTCGGCAGTCTCACCAGCGACGGTTTCGACAGTGTAGACAGTTTGTTCGAAGGGTTCAGCGGTGAGGGTGAGAGTACCGCCGTCGAGTCCGTCATCATAGGCGCTGAATGTGCCCTGTCCTTGAGATACGTCGTAGTTGAAGTATATCGTTCCGGGGTAGACCTCTTCTTCGTTGCCGTCTTCATCCTCAGTGGTTTCATCAGGATTGACTACTCCAACTTCGAGCGTGCCGTCGCCGGAGTACGCCAGTTGACCATACAGTGTGGCCTCTATCTGTGGCAGGAAAATCTCGGCTTCGCGTTCGAGATCGACACCGACGTTTAGTGCTTGCAGGTCGGCGAGGGCTTGCGGGAAGTCTTCATCATCAGCTGTGAGTTGTGCTTGCTCGCGGGGCGTCAGAAGGTCAGTGGTATCGAGATCCCCGGATTGAATGTCGGAGTAGATTTTGTCTACGTATAGACCAATCTCGTCTTTTACCTGTTGGAAGGCGTCATCAATCTCGGAGTAAATCTCGTCCCAGTCGTAGTAGTTGAGGTAGTTGAACGAGTCGCCGTCATTGCTTACGACTATGTAAGGGTCAATACCAGTGCCTTGAATCGGAGTTGAACTGTAATTTCTCGGTGACCATGTTGCATAGCTATCGTCATTTGTTAGATGTTCGACCTGCCGGAGGTCGAAGTCTTCACCATTGGGGAGGGTGATGGTTGTAGTGACGAACTCGTGTCCGTTGTCATCATTGTTGGTAAAATCGCCCTCAGACCAAGGAACAGAGTAGATCGAACTCGCGTCTTCGTGTTCGATTAGAGCATTTTCGTAGGTCTCTATTTCATCAACTGCCTCATTCCACGTTCGGTAGATGTTGCGTTTTACAGTTGTTTCGTACTCAGCTATTGCATCCTCAGCATCGTTAACTACGTCGCCTTGAGATTCTTGGTCATTGAGTGCTTCAATGGCCGCGAATTTACCATCAGACCAAGCGTTGTGTTCCACACCCTCACCGATGTTTTTGTTGTCGATGATTGTGGATTCATTTGTGGATTTTCGGGTGCGAGAGGTGAAGTAGGCCTCGTTTTGTAAGGCGTCAGCGGTTAGGCCTTCAGGAGGTGAGTCAGAACCGATGATTTCAGCTTCCCGAACTGTCCAGCCGACTGCTGCCGACAGGCCGACAGCACCAGCAGCTACAACGGGAGCGACAGCTTGCGAGTTTTGGACCGGCCCGTGATCGAGCCGGACCGCGCCAGTCGACACGCTGGCGAGGGTTGCCCCGCCGACTGCCGACCGCCGCAGGAGATCGCGCCGAGTCATCCCCGATTTATGGGCCGTGGGCGTGGGCTGTTCGTGATCTGTACTCGTGTCCGCCGGGTTCTGTGATTGACTCATAAAATTGAATCTCCAAGCGTTTACGCCGTGTAGCTCAGGAAGGTGACCGCCGCGGTCGTGTACAGCAGGAAGGTCAACTGTACGAGATCGTGCCAGAAGACCAGCGACTCAAACGCGGGCATGAAGACCGTGAGTATCGGAGCGACCAGGGCAATCACGAAGACAGCCATCGCCTCTTTGCTGTGTTTGGTGTCGCCGTTGATGATGTTCGTTAGGACGATCCAGGCGATACCGAACAGCGTGAGGAACAACGCCGCTGAGAGATCCGCGCCGCCGACCGTCCAGATTGGTTCGGTCAGCTCGTAGCCGCCGAACACGTCGATACTGAACGAAAAGACCCCGTAGATCATTGACGAGGTGATTGGTACCAGCATCAGTGCCAGTACATCGATCAAATCAATCTGATTCGGTCCGGAGTTCACCTTTCCGAATGAGTATGATGTTGCCATGCGACTGTATTGGTCTCCCAGTTGTGCGAAAATCTCCGTATTTAATCGGATGTAGGGAACTAATTTGATTAGTACCGAATATTGAATATCAGGGAGCTAGTGGTATTGGTATGGCGCGAGAAATCAGGAAGCTTCGAGATCTCGGGAACGGTTCGGGTGGCATCACCCTGCCCAAAGAGTTCCTTCGAGAGTTCGAGCTTGTCGACGATGACGATGAGTTGGCCGACGCTCACATGATGATCGAACACGACGACGAAAACGACGATCTGGTTCTGTCACCGATTCACTGAGAGCCGACCGATACCGACACCTCACACCGAACCGGGAGTTCGTCGGTATCCAGTATCTCGGCGATTTCCTCGGGTGTGAGCGAGCCGCGGTTCTGCGCGGCAGTCATCAGCTCGGTGAGCTTGCCCTGGGGAACGGCTGTCGTATCGCCGTGCATCCGCAGGTAGTAGTCCGCGGCTCGGTCGAGTGCCTTCGAGGTGGCACTTTCGCCGGTCGCCTCTTTCAGATACTCCCACTTTCGCGCTCTTGCGTCGGTCTTTTCGATGCGCATAATTGCACAAC